>JAICLN010000031.1 GCA_025925615.1 Actinomycetospora sp.
CGAGGCCCGTCTCGGTCGCGCTGGCGTGGACCACCAGGTCGCACCCGCCGGCGGCGGCGTCGGGGAGCGCGAACCCGACGCCGAGGGCCGCGGCCACGGTCGCGCGGGCCGGGTCGACGTCGACGAGCTCCACCCGCGCCCCGGGGATCCCGCCGAGCAACGCCGCGACCGCGCACCCGACCATCCCGGCGCCGACCACCGCGATCCGGTCCCCGACCCGCGGCGCGGCGTCCCACAGCGCGTTCACCGCGGTCTCGACGGTGCCCGCGAGCACGGCCCGGGTCACGGGGACGTCCTCGGGCACGACGGCGACCGCCGAGGCCGGGACCACGAAGCGGGTCTGGTGGGGGTGCAGGCAGAACACGTCGCGGCCGAGCAACGACGCCGGGCCCTCCTCGACGGTCCCCACCGCGAGGTAGCCGTAGGTCACCGGGCCCGGGAACTCGCCGGACTGGAACGGCGCCCGCATGATCCCGTGCTGGCTCGCGGGCACGCCGCCGCGGAACACCAGCAGCTCGGTGCCCCGGCTGATCGCGCTGTGACGGGTGGCGACGACGACGTCGTCGGGCCCGGGTTCGGGCAGCTCGACGTCCACGAGGGCGCCGTGGCCGGGTTCGAGCACCCGGTAGGCACGCGCGCTCCGTCGTTCCCCGCCCACCTCACGATCGTGTCATGGGCCGGGGTGACGATGGGCGGATGTCCCCGCGCGCCGTGGCGCTCGTGCGCCCCCCGGTCGCCGTGGTCCTGGCCACGTCCGCCGCCGTGGCGCTCGTGCTGTTCGCGGTGCTCCGGGTGGCCGCCGGGCTGGGGACCGCGGGCTGGCTCGGCGGTGGGACGTTCCTCGTGCTCGCGGGCGCGGTGGTCGCGCGGGCGGCGCACGAGGCCGGCGTGACGAGTCTGGGCCCGGCCGGGACGGTCACCGCGCTGCGCGCCGTGCTGACCGGGGGCGTCGCGGCGCTGGTGGCGCAGGACCTGGCCCGCCCGGGCACCGTGTCCGCGGTCCCGATCGTCGTCCTCGCCGCCCTCGCGCTCGCCCTCGACGGGGTGGACGGGCTCGTCGCGCGCCGCACCCGCACCGCGTCCGAGCTCGGCGCACGCTTCGACTCGGAGCTGGACGCCGCGCTGCTCGCCGTGCTGTCGGTCCACGTCGCGACCGGGCTGGGCGGGTGGGTGCTCGCCATCGGCCTGATGCGGTACGTCTTCGTCGCCGCCGGGTGGGTGCTGCCGTGGCTGCGGGGCCCGCTGCCGGTGCGTCGCTCGGCGAAGCTGGTCGCGGCGCTGCAGGGGATCGCGCTCACGGTGGCGAGCGCCGAGCTGCTGCCGCCGGTCGTGGCGACGGGGCTGGTCGCCCTGGCGCTCGCCGCGCTGGCGTGGTCCTTCGGGGTGTCGGCGGTGTGGCTCACCCGGCACCGGGAGCAGGGCGGGGCCCCCGACGACGAGGAGCCGTCCCCACCCGCTCGTTCCACCGGCCGCCGCGTGGTGGGCACGGTCATGACCGCCCTCGCCGTCGTCGTCCTCGCCGTGGTCCTCGTGGCCCCGCAGGACGCGTCGGGGCTGCTGCCGGAGGCCTACCTGCGCCTGCCCCTCGAGGGGGTCGCCGGCCTCGCGGTGCTCGTGCTCCTGCCCGCCCGGGCCCGTCGACCGCTCGCGCTCGCGGCCGGGGCGCTGCTGGGGCTGTGGGCGGTCCTGACCGCCTTCGACGTCGGGTTCGCCACGGTCCTCGCCCGCCCGTTCGACCCCGTGCTCGATCGGGCGCTCGTCGCCGACGGGGCCGAGTTCGTCGGGAGCACGTACGGGGCGGCGGCGCAGGTGGTGGCGGTCGTCGTGGTGATCGTCCTCGGGGTGGTGCTGCTCGTGGGCGGCGCGCTGGCCGCCCGCCGCGTGGTGAGCCGGGCCGCGGCGCACCGGCGGCCGGTGCTCCGGGCGCTCGGGGTGCTCGCCGCGGTCTGGCTGGTGGCGATCGTGAGCGGGGCGACGACCGCGCCCGGCGTCCCGCTCGCGGCCGCCAACACCACGACCGGCGCGGCCGCCCGGGTGCACCTCACGGACTCCTCGCTGCGCGACGCCGGGGCCTTCGCGGCGCAGTCGCGGGCCGACGCGTGGGCCGCGACACCGGGGCCGGACCTGCTCACCGCGCTGCGCGGCAAGGACGTCGTCCTCGCGGTCGTCGAGAGCTACGGCCGGTCCGCGCTCACCGACCCCGGCCTCGCGTCGACGGTCACCCCGGTCCTCGACCGTGCCGATCGGGACCTGCCGGCCGCCGGGTGGGGCGCGCGCAGCGGGTTCCTGACGTCGTCGGTGGTCGGCAGCGGCAGCTGGCTCGCCCACGCGACGCTGCTCTCCGGACTGCGGGTGGACAACGAGCAGCGCTACCTGACGCTCACCTCGAGCGACCGGTTCACGCTCTCCGCGGCGTTCCGCCGCGCCGGCTGGGACACCTCGGCGATGCAGCCCGGCACCACCCGCGCCTGGCCCGAGGGCGTCTTCTACGGCTACGACCGGGCCTACAACGTGACCGGTCTCGGTTACCGCGGCCCGACGTTCGGCTGGGCCTCGATGCCCGACCAGTACGTGCTGGACCGCTACGACCGCCTCGAGCGCGACCGCCCGCAGCCGCGCGCACCGATCATGTCCGAGATCGACCTGGTCTCCAGCCACGCGCCCTGGGCGCCCCTGCCGCACATGATCGGGTGGGACGAGCTCGGCGACGGCTCGGTGTTCTGGTCGCAGACCGCGGATCCGGGGCCGCGCGACACCGCCGCGGTCCGTGCGGGGTACGCCACCTCGATCGCGTACACGATGGACGCGCTGACCTCGTGGGTGCAGCGCTCGAACGATCCGAACCTCGTCGTGATCACCGTCGGCGACCACCAGCCCGCCCCCCTGGTGACGGGCCCCGGGGCGGGCCGCGACGTCCCGATCTCGATCATCTCGCGCGACCCGGCCGTCCTCGCGCGCACCGCGGACTGGGGCTGGACCGACGGCCTGCGCCCCGCGCCGGACGCCGCGACCTGGCCGATGGAGGCCTTCCGGGACCGGTTCCTGTCGTCCTTCTCGCGACCCTGACGGCGTTCGCGCGCTCCTGACGGTGATGTGACCGTCGTCACACGCGAGTGGCGGTAACAGCTCGCGGGGGTCCGGACGATGTGGAGTGTGAACCCGGTGCCGTCAGACCCCCGACCTGACGGCCCGGGTTCACCCATGTCCGGGCCCGGCTGTGCTCCGGTGCGACGCCGGTCTCAGCATGATCAACTGCCTAGTGCGCCCGTGGCGGCTTCCGACGCTCGGCGGACGGCGATCGGGTGAGCGCTCGCGATCGCTGGTCCGGGTCGGACGCCGTGGGGACGGAGCCCGAACCGGCCGTCCCCCGACGGCGGCCGGACCGGGCAGCACTGATCCTATCGTGTGACGGCGCGGGGTTGCCGGACTGTGAGCGACCGACCACGGCCCGTCCGCCTCCGCTGCCGACCTGACCGGCCGGCTCACGTCCCGGGCGGCGCCACCCGATAGATCGCGCCGGCCTGGTCGTCGCTCACGTAGAGCGCGCCCTCCGGGCCGAACACCGCCGCGACCGGCCGCCCCCAGCGCGAGCCGTCGGTGGCCTGGAAGCCCCCGACGAGGGTCTGCTGGTCGCCCAGCTTCCCGTTCGCCCAGGGGAAGTAGGACACCTCGGGCGCCCGCGGCTGGGTCCGGTTCCACGACCCGTGCACGCCGACGACGGCGCCCTGGCCCATCCCGGGCACGGTCGCGAACGTCAGGCCCAGCGGTGCCGAGTGCGCACCGAAGGTCTGCTCCATCGGCGGGAGCGTCGAGCAGTCCAGCGTCGAGCCGTTCCCGTTGGTCTCGACGTCGCGGGTGTAGCCCAGGTCGGCGTGGCGCAGCGGCGTCCCGGGGACGCCGGGCTGCTGGTCCGGCTCCGGGTTGCAGTACGGCCAGCCGAGGTCGCGGCCCGGGGTGAGGGCGGCGAGCTCCTCCGGCGGGTGGTCGTTGACATAGCCGGGGATGACCTGGCCGTACGCGTCCCCGTCGCCGCCGTAGGGCTGGTGGTACGGGTACTGGATGTTGTCGCGGTTGTTGACCGCGGTCCACATGCGGCCGTCGGGCCCGACGGCGAGGCCGGTCCCGTTGCGCACGCCGCGGGCGTACACCTGCGGGGTGCCCCCGCCCGGCGGGATGCGCAGGATCGACGCCCGCTGCGGGTCCGCGTCCCGGTCCTGCGGGGAGATGTTCGCCGTGGAGCCGACGGAGACGTAGAGCGCCTTGTCGGGGCCGACGACGACCGTCTTCAGTGCGTGCGCGTAGGCGCCCTTCAGGTCGGGGCTCTTGGAGTCCGGGAGATCCGGCACGACGACCTGCGGTGCGGTCGCCGCCCCTCCTCCGTAGGTGTACCGCGACACCTGGTTGCTCTCGGCGACGTAGAGCGTCGAGCCGTCGAAGGCGAGCCCGTGGGGCTGCGTGAGGCCGGAGAGCAGCGTCGTCCGCGCCGGAGCCGCGCCGTTCGCGCCGGGCACGAGCCGCACGACGTCCCCGGAGTCCGGGACCGAGACGAGCAGCGACCCGTCCGGGGCCCAGGCCTCCAGGCGTGCGCCGGGGACGCGCGCCCACACCGACGCGGTCCACCCCGCCGGGATCTGCACGGTCCGGGAGGTGTCGAACGGTGCGTCGCCCATCCCGGGGCCGACCCGCAACGGGGTCGGCACCAGGCCCGCCGTCGTGGCCGAGGTCGGGGCCGCGTTCGAGGAGGAGGCCGGTGCGGCCTCCGCGTCGGGGGCGGAGTCCGAGGAGGAGCAGGCGGGCAGGAGGAGCGTGAGCGCGGCGAGCGCGGCGAGGCCGATCCGGGCGGTACGGCGGCCGGGGGAGGAAGCAGTCATGTCGGTCATGGCGGCCCCCAGCCTGTCGGGCGGTGGCGCGACGCACCACTCGGGGGGCCGCGCCGAACGCGCGCCCGGGCGGCCGTCCTCCGTACGATCTGGGCCCGGGAGGAGCCACCATGACCAGCACCACCAGCCGGAACGACGCCGCGTCGTCGGCGCCGGACGGGCCGCACCGCCCGCCCGGCACCGTGCCGCCGGCGCGGTTCCGGCCCCGTTTCCATTACGAGCTCCTCACGTGCGGGCTGCGCGGCCACGCCCTGCTCGGCACCGACGCCGCCGCGCTCACCTCCGACGACGAGGGCTTCGACACCGCGATCGTGGTGCGGGAGACCACCGCTCCCGACGACGGCAGGACCGTCCGCTGGCACCGGTGCCTGCGCTGCGACTCGTGGATCCCGCTCGCCCCGCCCGCCGCGCCCTCGCAGCACCACCTCCCGACCCGCGCCGAGGTCGACCTGCCGCTGCGGGGCCGAGCGCTGCGCGACCGCTTCGTGCTGCGGCTCATCGCCGTCGACCGGGTGATCCACTTCGTGGGCCTCGCGCTCGTCGCGGTGGCCGTGTTCGTCTTCCTCGCCGACCGGGACGCCCTGCGCACCCCGTTCTTCGCGGTGCTCGGCACGCTGCGCGACACCGTCGGGATCGGGGACGGCGACGACGGCGTGCTGGGGGAGGCGAGCCGGGCGTTCTCGGCGAGCGCCACGTCGATCGTGCTCGTGGGGGTCGTCGTCGCGGCCTATGCGCTGCTCGAGGGGGTCGAGGCGATCGGGCTGTGGCAGGCCCGGCGCTGGGCCGAGTACCTGACGCTGGTCGCCACCACGGTCCTGCTCGTCCCCGAGATCTACGAGCTCACGGGGCGCATCACCACGACGAAGATCCTGGCGCTGATCATCAACCTCGCCGTGATCGCGTACCTGCTCTTCGCGAAGCGGCTCTTCGGGCTCCGGGGCGGCGGGCCGGCCGAGGAGGCGGCGCGGGCCCGCGACCAGGGCTGGGACGCCCTCGTGCGGACCGCCCCCCTCGCGCGTGGCTGAGCCGGCCGCCGAGGAGACCGGCGGGGGCAGCACCCTCACCGTCGTGCTCGCGCTGGGCGCCAACGTCGGCGTCGGGGTGCTCAAGCTCGTCGCCGGCCTGCTCACCGGCTCGTCGGCGATGCTGGCGGAGGCGGCCCACTCGGTCGCGGACACCGCGACCGAGGTCCTGCTGCTCACCGCCCTGCGCCGCTCGGCCCGCCCGGCCGACCGCTTCCACCCGTTCGGCTACGGCAAGGAGCGGTTCTTCTGGGCCCTCATCGCGGCGGTCTCGGTCTTCGTCACCGGCGCGACCTTCGCGGTCTACGAGGGGATCGCGACGATCGTCGAGGGCGGCGGGGAGCAGACCCTGGCCTGGGTGGCCTACGGCGTGCTGGCGCTCTCCGCGGTCATCGAGGGCACGTCCTGGCTGCAGTCGGTCCGCCAGATCCGCGGGGAGTCCCGGGAGCAGGGCATCTCGGTGGTCCGCTACCTGCGCCTGTCCGACGACCCGACCGTGAAGAGCGTCTTCTTCGAGGACTCCGCCGCGCTGATTGGCCTCGCCGTCGCGGCGCTGGGGGTCGGGCTGCACCAGCTCACCGGCTCGGGGGTCTGGGACGGGATCGCGTCGCTGCTCATCGGCGTGCTGCTCGCGGGCGTCGCGTTCGTGCTCGGGCGGACCAACCGCTCGCTGCTGATCGGCCGCACCGCCGGCCCCGGACTGGTGCACGACGCGTTCGACCTGCTCGCGGACGCCCCCGAGGTCGAGGTGGTGGTCGACATCCAGACCATGGTCACCGGCACGGACTCGGTGCTGCTCTGCGCCCGGGTGGACTTCGTCGACACCCTCACCGCCGCCGACCTCGAGCGCGCCTGCGTCCGGCTGGACGACGAACTGCGCGACGCCCTCCCGGACCTCGACGAGATCTTCATCGAGCCGGTGCCCCGCAACGACCCGGCCGTGCGGGCCGCCGTCCTCGAGCGGTACGGCGACGTCCTCACGCAGTGGCAGGCCCAGCGGGACGGCCAGGCCCGACGGGAAGGCGCTCAGGGCTGGCGGGCCGCTCGGTAGGCCTCCGCGCTCGGGGCGGGCCGGGCGTGCCACGGCGACTCCGCCCACATCGAGCGCCAGGCGGGGCAGGTCAGGATCGGCAGCAGGCCCTCCCACGACTCGGTCATCCGCGCCCACAGGTCGTCCGGCCCGTCGGCGAGCGCGTAGTTGCCGGTCGCGATGGAGACGATGGCGCGGGCCGCGCGGCGGGCGTCGACCTCGGCCGCGAGCAGGCCCGCCGCCGACGCCTCAGTGAGGAGATCGGCGGTGCCGGTCTCCCAGCGCTCGAACCAGGGCCCCCGCAGCGTCAGCAGCTCGGGGTCGTCGAGGGCCTGGCTGGCGCCCCGGACGAGCGAGTCGTACATCCAGCGCGCGACGTAGGCATCGGTCTCCACGAGCAGCCGCCAGACCGGGTCGAGCCCGCGACCGGTGATCTGCGCGGCCACCGCGGTCCACGACTGCTGGACCTCGGTGATCAGGGCCTCGGCGAGCGCGTACTTGGAGCGGAAGTGGAAGTACAGCGCGCCCTTGGTCAGGCCGGCGGCGGCGAGGATGTCGGCGACCGAGGCCCCGTGGTAGCCCGCTTCCTCGAACAGCCCGGCCGCGGCGAGCAGGAGACGGCGGCGGGTGCGCCGGGTCCGGGCTCGGACGCCGTCGTCGGCCCAGGTCGACACCGGCGCCACGAGCGCGGACGCCGCCAGCGGCTCCGTCGGGGGCGTCACCCCGCCATCGTACGATCCCGGATGATCAAGCCTCGCGCTGGTGACCAGCACTGAATGTCCGGACAGGACGCCCGCGGATCGCGCGCCTCGCCTGCTAGATCGTCGGCAGGATCCCGACGACGAGCAGCGCCACGACCGAGACGACCATCCCGACGACGGCGACCGGCCGGCGGACCGGGGTCCGCAGGGCCACGCCACCGAGGACCAGGCCGACGACGGCGACGGCGAGCGCGACGTAGGTGTCCCACGACATCGCCATCGAGCCGAACGCCAGCGGACGCAGGCTGACCACCAGGCCGAGCAGGCCCACGATCACCGAGAGGGCGGCCAATCCGTTGCCGGCCGGCCGGGGGTCGTCCTCGTCGGCGGCCGGGTCCCAGCCGTAGGGGTAGGCGCCGGGGAGGACGCCGTGCGGGCCGGTCGGCATCGGCGGCCGCGGACCGGGCACGTACGGGCCGGGGTGGGGCACGCCGACGGGGCGGGGCGGCCCGGGGGGCGTCACCGGTCCGGAACCCGTCGTCGAGCTCCGCTGCACGTCCTGACTCGTCATCCCGTCGGCCCCCGAGGCACCGGTGTCCCCGCTCCGTCACGGGGCCCTTCACCCGACGCATCGACCGGGACGGGTCCAGCGTTAACCGACGACGCCACCGTGTTGACCCGTGGCGTCAACGCAGAGCGCCCAGAGGGCCGCACGCTCCTCCGGAGCCTCCTCCCCGCCCGGGAGGTAGTGCGTCGGGCGCGGGGCGCGGTCGTGCCAGAACACCCCGCTGCACCGCCCCGGCTCGCGCGCGGCCTGGAGCCAGACGGCGGTGTCGGCGCCCTGTCCGGCGGTGCGCAGCAGGGGACCGGTGACGCGGCGGAAGCCGGGCAGCGAGGCGGTCACGCCCGGGGTGTCGGCCCAGCCCGGGTGCATGCTGTGCACGGCCACGCCGGCCGCCGCGTGGTCGTCGGCGAGCAGCTCGGCGAGGACCACCTGCATGCGCTTGGTGCGGGCGTAGGCGGCCCCGCCGGAGAAGCGGCCCTGGAGGAACTCCGGGTCGTCGGTGCGCAGCGAGGCGGTGTACATCCCGCCCGAGGACACGAAGACCACGCGGGACGGGGAGCCGGGGCGGTCGGGCGGTGAGCCCGCGCGCAGCAGCGGCAGCAGTTCCCGGGTGAGCAGGAACGGCCCGAGGACGTGGGTGGCCAGGCACAGCTCGTGCCCCGCGGCGGTCTCCGTGCGCTCGTCGGGGAGCACGCCGGCGTTGTGCACGATGCCGTGCAGCGCGATCAGCCGGTCCCGCGCGTCGGCGGCGTAGCGGCGCACGTCGTCGAGGTCGGCGAGGTCGCAGCGGGCCACGCTCACCCGCGCGCCGGGGTGCGCCTCGAGGATCCGGGCCCGGGCCGCCTCGCCGCGGGCCCGGTCGCGCACCAGCATCTCGACCTCGGCGCCCAGCCCCACGAGCCCGGCGGCGGTGGCCTCCCCGAGGCCGCCGTTCGCCCCCGTGACCGCCACGGTCCGGCCGGAGAGGACGTCGGGCGGCAACGCGGACCACCCGGCGGCCCGGGCGAGGTACCCCAGTCGGGAGTAGCCCGGGAGCACGAGACGGTCGAGCGCGGCGTCGAGCAGTCGCGGCAACGGCACGGCGCGAGCCTACGGGCGCGGCGCGACCCCGGCACGGGCGATGATCATCGTTCGCGGCCGGGTCGTCCCGGCGTCACGGGGGGCAGACGGTCTCCTCGCGGGGGATCCCGCCGTCGACCAGGAAGTCCTCCACCACCCCGGCGATGCACGGGGTCCCCGGGTAGGCGCCGTGCCCGGCGCCCAGCCACGACACCAGGACCGAGCCCTGCATGCCCGCGGCGACCCGCTGGCTCTCCGCCAGCGGTACCGCGGGGTCGGCGGCGGTCCCGAGCAGCAGCGTCGGGGTCGGGGTGCCGGCGAACGGGGACGGGGCGTCGGTCGGCACCGGCCACGAGGCGCACGTCAGCGGCCGCTGCGCGAACCAGCCGCCGAACACCGGATCCCCGGTCGCGGCGCGACGCGAGGCCGCAGCGACCTGATCGACGGTCTGACGGCTCGCGTCATCGTTGCAGGTCTGGACGAGCCCCAGGTCGTACCCGGGGTCGCCGGCGGTCCCCGAGGCCCCCGCGCTCCCGAGGCCGCCGGGCGCGGCGTCCTCCTGGGCCTCGGCGAGCGCGAGGAGCCCGGCGGGGTCGCCGGCCCGGGCGCTCGCCAGGGCGGTGGCGAGGGTCGGCCAGGAGTCGGGGTCCCCGAGCCGGTCCACCAGCACGGACACGACGGTCCCGGCCGTCACCTCGCGCCCCGGGACGGGGCCGGTCGCCGTCGCGGCGGCGGGTAGCGGGGCGGCGTGCAGGCGCGCCACGATGTCGGCGACCGCGGCCCGCGGGTCCGGCCCGAGCGGGCAGGTCCCGTCCGCGACGCAGGCGGTGGCGAAGGCGTCGAGGCCGGCGCGGGCGGCGGCCCCCCGCTGGTCCGAGCCGACCGGTTCGGAGGCGGTCGGGTCGGGGAGCGCGTCGAGGACGAGGCGGCCCTGCGCCCCGGGGTGCGCCTGGGCCCAGCGGGCGAGGGTGGACGCGCCGCCGCCGAGCCCGACCGCGTTCAGCCGGCTCGCGCCGAGCGCCTGGCGGACCTCCTCGAGGTCGTCGGCGTCGGTCGCGGTGGTGAAGTCGGTGAGGGAGTCCTCGAGCAGCTGGGAGCACGTGCGCGCCGCGCTGCCCGCGGCGGCCGCCAGCGGGGCGAGGGCCACCGGATCCGCGGCGAGCGGGTCGGCGTCGTCGAGGGCGGCGCGGGTGGTCGGGGTGACGCAGTCGACCGCGGTGCCCGAGCTCCCGCGGACGTCGACCCCGTAGAGGGTGCGCCCGGTGAGCAGGTCCGCCGGGCCCCGCGCCGCCAGGCGCACGGCTGCCTCGGTGCCGGTCCGCCGGCCCGGGTCGCCGAGGACCGCGATCGGCACGGTCGCCGTCGTCGGGGCCGCGCCGATCGTCACCCGGGTGAGGCCGACCTGGGCAGCCGAGGCCTGTGACCCCGTCGCGAACCCGCCGCCCACCGGCACCGTCGCGCAGCCCATCCGCAGGTCGCGTCCCCCGAGGGCGGCGGGGCCGCCGACGGCCGCGACCACCGCGGCCGGGCCGGCGGTGAAGTCCACCGACGGGGTGGCCGGCTGGAGCGGGGGCAGCAGCGCCGGCGGCGGGGGCGCCGACGACGGGGGTGGGGGTCCGGTCACCGGCGCGTCGCTGTTCACCGTCGCGACCGGGGGCCGCAGCGAGGGGCCGACCGCGCAGCCCGCGAGCGCGAGGACGGCCACGGCCAGCACCGCGACGGCCGTGACGGCGCGGCGGGCAGGGCGGGGGAGCGCGACGCGGATGGTTCTCAGGCCTTCCTGGGACGGGCCGGGACCGACTCCGGGGTGGGGGACAGGCGCGCAGGATGACCGGCGGCCGGTCGTGGTGCGGTGAACCGGGGGCCGGCGAGTCTCAGCGCGGGGCCGGGGGCAGGATCTCGGCGAGGTCGAAGCTCACCGGCCGCTCGAGCTGGTCGTAGGTGCACGACTCGGGCTCGCGGTCGGGGCGCCACCGCACGAACTGCGTGGTGTGGCGGAACCGGTCGCCCTCGAGGTAGTCGTAGCGGACCTCGACGACGCGCTCCGGGCGCAGCGGGGTGAACGAGAGGTCCTTGCCCGCGTTCCAGCGGCTCGTCTCGTTCTTGCGCGGGGTGCGGTCGCCCGCCTCGTGCGCGGCCCAGTTCCACGGGTGCCCCTCGAAGGTCGTCACCAGCGGCTGCAGCTCGGCGAAGAGCTCCCGGCGCCGGGCCATCGTGAAGGCCCCGACGACGCCGACCGAGGCGAGCGTCCCCTCGGCGGTGTGCAGGCCCAGGAGCAGCGACCCGATCGCGTCCGGCCCGGACTTGTGCACCCGGTAGCCGGCGACGACACAGTCCGCGGTGCGCTCGTGCTTGATCTTGCTCATCACCCGCTTGTCGGGCTGGTAGCGCAGGTCGCCCTTCTTGGCGATGAGGCCGTCGAGCCCGGCGCCCTCGAAGCGCACGAACCATTCCCGGGCCTCGTCCGCGTCCGACGTTATGGGGGTGACGTGCACCGGGGCGCGCCCGGCCGGCCCCAGCGCGTCCTCGAGGGCCGCCCGCCGCTGCGCGAACGGCCGCGGGGTCAGGTCCTCGTCGCCGAGGGCGAGCAGGTCGAAGACGACCATGCTCGCGGGCGTCTCCGCAGCCAGGAGGTTGACCCGGGAGACCGCGGGGTGGATGCGCTGCTGGAGGGCCTCGAAGTCGAGCCCGTGCCCGTCCCGGCTCGCGACGATGATCTCGCCGTCGACCACGCACCGCTGCGGCAGGTGCTCGCGCAGCGCCTCGACGACCTCGGGGAAGTAGCGGGTCATCGGCCTGGTGTTGCGGCTGCCGATCTCCACCTCGTCGCCGTCCCGGAAGACGATCGCGCGGAACCCGTCCCACTTGGGCTCGTAGTGCTGGCCCTCCGGCACGGACTTCACGGGCTTCGCCAGCATCGGCAGCACCGGCGGCATCACGGGCAGGTCCACACCGACCAGTCTGGCCCAGCCCCGGTGGTTCAGAGCACCCGCGGGGTCTTCGACGCGGCGGCGTCCAGCTCGATGCGCACCGCGGTCGGCAGCACCTCGACGGCGAAGGCCTGCCGGGCGCGCGCGAGCACCCGGCCGTCGACCTCGGCCCAGACGTCGCGCACGTCGGCCTCCTCGACCAGCCACAGCGTCATGCGCATCGCGGGACGGCGCTCGTGGCCGACCAGCCGCACCCGCGCGCGGCTCACCCCGTCGATGGCCTCCGCGTCGCTGCGGACGGCGTCCGCGATCGCCGAGTGCTCGACGGTGAGGCGCTGCCCGGGTACCTCGGAGAGCAGCACGTCGGGGCGCGGCTCCGGGCGCAGCGAGCGGACCGCCCAGATCAGGCCGATCACCAGCAGCACGATGCCGATGCCGACGGCGATCCAGCGTGTGGCGGTGGCGTTGGCCGTCATCCAGCCGCTGATCTGGGGATCGATGAGCGGGCGCTGGGCCCGGTAGACGCCGAAGACACCTTGGCCGAGGAGCAGGACGAGCACCGCGACGGCGAGCAGCACCAGTCCGGAGAGGAGGACGAGGGTGCGGTCGGAGGCGGTGGAGCGGGCGACGGCGGCGCGGGAGCGGCTGCTCACTTGACCCCCTTGGTGGCGGCGACGGAGACCGACACGCGCGGCCGGCGCGCGAGCGGGAGACGGGTGAAGAGGGTGTCGATCCGCTCGCGGACCGCGGCGCGCACCTCATCGGGGGCGTCGAGGGTCCCGGCCTTGACCACGACCTTCTTCGACGACGCGACGACGGACGCGGAGACCACGTCGGAGTGTGAGCGGACCTCGTGGCCCACCGCGCGGGCGAGCGAGCGCGGCGAGGTGGTGACCGTGACCTCGGGGACCGGATCGGTGAGGCGGACGTCGTGGCGGCGGGCGACGAGCGGGACCAGCGCGACGAGCACCCCCACGATGCCGATGACGATCGCGACGAGGCGGACCGTCGGGGAGTCCCAGGTGACGCCGGTGAGGGCCGCCTGCCAGTCGGGCCACGGGATCACGAGCGGGGACGAGGCGGGCGCGACCCAGGCCGTGATCACCTCGAGCAGGGTGATGACGCCGATCGCGGCCACCACCAGCCCGAGCAGGGGGGAGAGCAGGCGCAGCAGGAATCGCACGGCGGTCACTCCGTCCGTCGGGTGGGGGCCGGGGGACCGGCCGGGACGGCGAGCGCGGAGACGGTGACGTCGAGCGCCCGCACCGCGTAGCCGGTGAGGGTCTCCACGCGCTCGCGGACGTTGCCGCGGACCGCCTCGACCGTCAGCGCGATGGGTGCCGGGTAGGCGAGCGGGACCTCGAGGCGCAGGTCCACCTGGTCGCCGTAGCCCGAGACGCGGGCGGTCGCCCCGGACTCGCCGAGGCCGACCCCGACCACCCGCCGCTCGGTGCGCACGGTGCCCTCGCTCGTGTCCGCGGCGTGCTCGGCGATCCGGCGCACCACCGAGAAGGCGATGTCGAGGCTGCCGCGCTCACCGGGGTCGGCCCGGCCGTCAGCTGGGGCCCCGGCCGCGCCGGGCGCCGAGGCCCCGTCGGAGGCTCCGGCCACCGGGACCGGCGTCGTGTCGTCGCGGGAGGGTTCGCTCATCGGTCGCGGCCGCGGCCGGTGAACTGGGTGAGGTCGAGCTCGCCGTCGAGGACCCGTCCGACGACGAGGCCGAGGATGCCCAGGACGAGGGCGATGAAGAAGCCGACGAGACCGCCCGCGGCGGCGGCGACGCCGAGCAGGAGGCCGACGAACAAGCCGACCGTGGTGGCACTCATGGGATGGACCTCCAGGCGAGGGGCGGGTCGTGCGGGTGTGTGGGTCAGACGACGCGGCGGTGGCGGACGGGGCGCAGCGGCGCCCGGCCGAGCAAGCGACGGCCGGCGCGCAGCGTGCGGGGCACGACGTGGCCGGAGACCGCGACGACGGGCGCGTCCAGGCGCGGGTCGTCGTCGGGGACCGACCACGCGGCGGGCCGCGGAGCGGGGGGCCCTGCAGCGGGGGCGGACGGGACCGCGGTGAACGGGGACCGGCCCGCGCGGAAGGCCTCGACGCCCCGGCGGAAGACCTCCGGGTCGCCGCCGACGTCCGGGTGGTGACGGCGCGCGAAGGCGCGGAACCCGGCGGCGCCGTCGAGCGGGCCGGGGCCGTCGAGGCCAGGGTCGTCGAGGGCCGTCACGGTGTCGCGCTCCCGGGCTCGACGTCGGCGATGACCACGTCGACCCGCCGTGCGCCGGTCTCGGCGGCGACGAGGGCCCGCAGCGCGTCGGCCGTGGGGTGGACCCGGGCGCCGAGCCGCAGCACGACCCCGATCCGCGTGGGCTCGTCACCCTCGCCGAGGGAGACCCCCACGAGGCGGCGCCCGGGTCGGTAGGTCGCGATCGACCCGAAGGTGCCGCCCGAGAGCCGCACCACGTCGGGGTGGGCGAGCAGCGCGTCCGCGACCCGCTCGGAGAGCGGGCCCCGGCCGGGTGCGGTCGGGTCGTGCGGGCTGGTGGCGCGCACCCCGGGCGCGGACGCCGGGATCGCGCCCGAGGGCGTGCCGGTCACTCGACGCGCGAGGTCGGGGCCGGCGCGGGCTCCGGGGAGTCGTTGTCGTCGCCGGGCATGTGGATGTCGTTGACCGCGATGTTGACCTCGATGACCTCGAGCCCGGTCATCTGCTCGACGGCCCCGATCACGTTGCGGCGCACCGCGCGGGCGAGCTCGACGATCCCGGCGCCGTACTCGACGATGATGTCGAGGTCGATCGCGGCCTGCTTCTCGCCGACCTCGACCTGCACGCCCGCGGCCTGGGAGGTGCCGGTGCCGCCGGGGATGCGCTCGCGGATCGCGCCGAAGGCGCGCGAGACCCCGCCGCCCATCGAGTACACGCCCGAGACCTCGCGGGCGGCGATGCCGGCGATCTTCTGGACCACGCCGGAGGCGATGGTGGTCTTGCCCTGGCCCGAGTCGTCGGCGAGCCGGGAGGGGGTGGCCCCGCCGGTGCGCGGGGCCGTCAGGGGAGCCGAGCTCGTCACGGGGGAGTCCGAAGGGGACGTCATGGGGGCGCTCCTCTGCGCTCGGGGACGGGCGTCGTGTGGTGAGCCATGCGACCGCCCTCTCGGGTGGCCGACTACCCGTAGGACTGTCACCGCCGCGGAATCGTCACGGGATGTCACCCGAATGGGCTAGGCTGGGCCATCGACCGGGCCTCCTCGTCCCCGCGCGCCGTCCGGTACCGCAGGAGCAGCGCGTCGTCGTGGGCGAGGACGGACGCCAGCCGCAACGGCGCCGCGCCTGCTCCGGGAGATTCGGCAGATCCGGGAGATCCGCCGTAGCCGTCCAGGATCCGGCCGGGCCCGGCGCCCGCCAGCTGCGGGGCGAGGCTCAGGCACAGCTCGTCGACCAGGCCCGCCGCCGCGAAGGAGCCGAAGAGCGCCGGTCCGCCCTCGCAGAGCACACGGTGCAGCCCCCGCGCCCCCAGCTCCGCGAGCACCGCGCCCGGGGTCACGTCCCGCTCGCCCACGGCGACCACCTCCGCGAGGTCACCGAGCCGTTCCCCCGCCCCGGGCGCCGCGGTGGCGGTGGTGAGCAGCAGCGGCGGGACGGCGGTGTCGGTGAGCAGGGCGGCGCCGGGCGCCACGGTCGCCGTCGTCGTCACGACCGCGACCGGCGGGACCTCCGCCTGTCCCCGCTCCCGGCGCCGGGCGCGCAGCTCGGGGGAGGTGCGCACCCCGCGGTAGTCCTCGGCGCGCACCGTGCCCGCGCCGGCGACGACGACGTCGGCCAGCTCGCGCAGCAGCCCGAACACCGTCCGGTCGCCGGGCGCGTCCAGCCCGCCGGAGCGCCCGCTGGCCCCGTCGGCCACCGCGCCGTCGGCGCTGGCGACGAAGTTGACCCGGACGAACGGGCGCCGCAGGGCCGCCGGATAGGCGTAGACCCCGGCCAGCGCCGCACGGTCCAGCTCGCCCGACGGCCCGTCCGGGGGCCAGACGTGTCTCATCCGCCGCACCCTCCCACCGGGGTCATCCGCGGCCGGCCTTCTGCTGCAGGTCGTCGATCGCCCGGGAGGCCTGGGACTTGGTGAGGTCCTTCGGCGGCTCCTCACCCGCCTGCTGGGCCAGGGTCTCGAGGTAGCTCGCCTGCGGCCCGGTCATCGGTTCCTCCCCGGTGACCCACTGGTCGGTGGGCCGCTCCACCCGGAGGGTCGAGCTCCGCTGGGCTGCGTCTCCCCGGCGGTCCGGGTTGCCCGCCGGGTCGGGCCCGGAGGACTGGAGGCGCTCGATCGCGTCCGAGGCCTGCGCCTTGGTCAGCCCCTCCGGGACGTCCTCACCCGCCTGGTGCGCCAGCGTCTCGAGGTAGCTGGCCTGCGGGCCGGTCATCGGCTCGTCCCCGGTGACCCAGTTCGCCGGGTCCTTCTCGGCCGAGGAATCGCCGTCCGGCGCCTTCACCGCGTGCGGATCCGGCGCCGTCGACGTGCGCGTGTCGGCCGTGTGACCTCCGGGGTCTTGGCCGGACGGCGTGTCGGACGGCAGACTGTCGCGCGTGTCGGTCTCACTCATGATGGCTCCCGAGGTCGTGGCCGTCGTGGGTCGTCCTGCTCGCACGGGTGATCGGATCGTCGCGGGGCGCCGTAGACGCGGCCCGCGGTGCCCCCACCGGATGGGGAGGGCCCGCGGGGGGCCCGGGTGCGCCGTGCGATCGAACACCCGTTCGATACGATAAGGGCATACCCCGACACCGGAACCCCGATACCCGTCGGTCCCCGCAGATCGGGCTGCGGCACGGACCCTCGGTGGACGGGGAACCACGACCCTCGGTGACAACGTCGTCACCCAGAGGTGGTCCGGTGGACCGGAGGGTGACCGGAGGGTTGCCACGACGTGGCGATCAGCACGTTGCCGATCTCGTCCGGGCTCGTGCGCAGGGGCGTCGACACCGTTAACGTCGGGTTGCTTCGGACCACACCACTTCAGGCGTCCGCCGCTCGGGCCGGCCGTCGGTGCTCCGGCCCGACCCGGGACGCCGTCCCCCGACTCCCGCCTCCGGCCCACCCCCGCCATCCCCACCCGCACCGGGCGGCGGCCTCCTGCCGCCACCCGCCGACTCCCGGTCGCCCGCCGGAACCAGTCAGTTGCAACGCTTCCCGCAGCGCCGGTCGGCCGAGAAGGCCACACCCCCGCCGCGGAACGGCTCTCCACCACTTCGTCGACGACGGGAGGGGCACGTGGCCACCACCGCCACCGGCACCAGCACGACCGGCCCGCGCGCGGGCTCCGTGCAGGGGTCGGGCCCGCAGGCCCAGGGTCTCTACGACCCCGCGCACGAGCACGACGCCTGTGGCGTCTCGTTCGTCGCCGACATCGCGGGCCGCCGCGGTCACGACATCGTCGCCAAGGGCATCACCGCGCTGATCAACCTCGAGCACCGCGGGGCCCGCGGCGCGGAGCCCGAGACGGGCGACGGCGCCGGGATCCTCATCCAGCTCCCGGACGGCCTCTTCCGGCCGCTGCTCGCCGAGCAGGGTGTCAGCCTGCCCGCGGTCGGGCGCTACGCGGCCGGGGTGGCGTTCCTGCCCCTCGGCGACGCCGAGGCCGACGAGGCCCGCGCGATCGTCGAGCGTCTCACCGGCGAGGAGGGCCTGGAGTTCCTGACCTGGCGGGACCTGCCGACCGACCCGGACGGGGCGGGCATCGGCCCGACGGCGCGCGAGGCCATGCCGCGCTTCTCCCAGCTGTTCGTCGGTCTGCCCGACGACGTGACCTCCGTCGTCGACACCCCCAACGCCGGCGACGACGACGCGGGCGTCGTCCTGACCCTGGAGCGGCGGGCCTTCGCGCTGCGCAAGCGCGTGGAGCACGAGACCGGCGCGGCCGACTGTGCGACCTACTTCCCGAGCCTCTCGGGACGCACCATCGTCTACAAGGGCATGCTCGCCGAGGGCCAGCTCGCGCCGTTCTACGCCGACCTGCGCGACGAGCGGACCACCAGCTCGCTCGCCCTGGTGCACAGCCGGTTCTCGACGAACACCTTCCCGTCCTGGAGCCTGGCCCACCCGTACCGCTACCTCGCCCACAACGGCGAGATCAACACGCTGCGCGGCAACCGCAACTGGATGACCGCGCGCGAGTCGCTCCTGTCCACGGGGGCCTTCTCGGGGACGAACTCTCCCGGCGAGGAGATCGACCGGCTCTTCCCGATCGTGACGCCGGACGCCAGCGACTCGGCGAGCTTCGACGAGGTGCTCGAACTGCTGCACCTCG
>JAICLN010000046.1 GCA_025925615.1 Actinomycetospora sp.
GGGGCGGGGCGCGGGACCGACGGCGGTGGCCGCACCCGGCCGGGTCCCGCCACAGGGTCGTCGCGGGCGAGCACGACGGCCCCGATGAGACGGAAGGACCCGGCCGGGACGGCAGGAGTCGCGGGGGGTTCGACTCCGGCCTACTCCCACAGTAACTCACCGCTAGCGCCGTTCGGGTGGATCACCCGAGTGGGCGACCGTCGACGGTGTCCCGTTCGTCACGCTGAGCCATCAGTGGGGTGAATGTCTCACCGTCGTCGGCTGGAGAGGTAGTCGCTCACCACCGCGGCGCCCAGCCCGTCGAGGTCCGGCGCCACCACCCGGCCGCCGCTGCGCCGGGCCACCATGTCGACGAACTCCTCGAGCCGCGGGTCCTCGCCGAGCATGAAGACCGTCAGCGCGGCCTTGAGCCGGGCGATCGCGTCGACCTCGTTCAGGGTCGCCCGCAGCGTCTCCGGGCTCGGCGGGTAGTCGAACACGGCGTGCCCGTCCGGCTCGAGGTGCGCGGTCGGCTCGCCGTCGGTGACGACGAGGACCACCGGGGCGGCATCGGAGTTCTTGCGCAGGTGCCGGCCCGCGAGCAGCAGCGCGTGGTGCAGGTTCGTGCCCTGCTCCCACGCGCCCTCGAGTCCCGTGAGCTCCCCGAGGTCCACGGTCTTCGCGTGCCGGCCGAAGGTGACGATCTGCAGCGCGTCGCCGCGGAACCGCGTCGAGACCAGGTGGTGCAGGGCCAGCGCGGTGCGCTTCATCGGCACCCACCGGCCGTCGGCCACCATCGACCACGACGTGTCCACGCACAGCGCCACGGCCGCCCGCGTCCGCTGCTCGGTCTCGACGATCTCCACGTCGGTGACGTCGAGACCTATCGGCGTGCTCCCCTTTTTGTCCCCGGAGGCGTGCCGCATCTCGGCGTTGAGCAGCGTCCGGGACACGTCCCAGCGCTCGGTGTCCCCGAAGGACCACGGCCGCGTCGCGCCGGACGCCTCCCCCGCCGCCCCGGAGCGCTGCGTCTCGCGCTCCCCGCGCCGCGTGGACAGCGACCCGACGACGTCGCGCAGCGCGGAGCGGCCGAGTTGGCGCAGCGCCTTCGGCGAGAGCATCAGCGAGCCGTCGGGGGCGCGCTCGAACACCCCCTGGTTCTCCAGCTCGCGCTCGAGCTCCGCGAGCCGCTGGGCGTCGACGCGCGCCTGCCGGCCCAGCGACGCCTCGAGGGCCTCGAAGTCGATGTCCTCCATGCGCGCCCCCGGGTAGGACTGCGAGAGCTGCTCGGACAGCGAGTCCAGCTGCGCGAGCTGCTCCATGGCCCGGGTCGCCTCGCCCATGCCCATCGGGTTGTCGCCGCGGAACCGGCCCTGGCCGTCCCAGTCCTCGCCCGGCCGCATCGCCTGCAGCTGGGAGTCCAGGCGTGAGAGCTGCTCGGCCAGGCGCGGGTCGCCGAACGCGGACTGCATGAGGCCCTCGAGCTCCGCGCGCTGCTCGGCCGAGAGTGAGTTCATCATCCGCTGGGCGGCCGCCGAGCGTTGCGCGAGCAGGTCGACGAGCTCCTCGACGTTGCTCGGGTCCTCGGGGAAGTACTGGCCGTGCTTGTCCATGAACTCGGAGAACTGCTGCTGCGTGTCCTCCCCGCGGCCGTGGGCGTCGAGGAGGTCGTTGAGGTCGGAGAGCATCTCCCGGACGCCGTCGACGTCGGACTGGGTGGCGTTCTCCATCGCCTCCTTCATGCCCTGGAAGCGCTGATCGAGCGCCTCGCGGCCCATGAGGTCCTGGATCTGCTGGTAGGCCTGCCGGGCGTCGGCGTTGCGCCAGTCGTAGTTGGCGAGCTCGTTGACCGCACCGGCCGTCGAGTCGGGCAGCGCGTCCAGTGACATCTCGCGGAAGCGGGCGTCGTCGGAGTCCTCGGCCTGCAGCGAGTTCCGCTCCGCCTCGAGCGCCTGGTTCAGCAGCTCCCGGATCTCCTGCAGGGTGCCGTCGATCCGGTTCTCGCGCTGCAGCCGCCGGCGCTGCTCGTGCAACCGGCGCTGCAGGTCGTCGAGACCCTGCTGGTCGCGCAGCCCGCGGCGCATCAGCTCGCGCATCGCCGACCGCGGGCTGGTGCCCTCCATGACGTCGCGGCCCAGCTGGTCCATCGCCTCGCGCAGGTCGAAGGGCGGCGCGAGGGGGTCGGGACCGTCGTAGAACCGGCCGTAGGTGTAGCGCCCGGAGCGCGGACCGACCGGACCGGAAGGACGCGGGCCGTCGTCGGCGTCGGACGGATCAACCGCCATACGCCACCGTCCCGGCGTCCTCGTCGTCGTCCTTCGCGAGCTTGCGGGTGAGGTCGAGGTGCTCGAGGGCCAGCTCGACCGCCGACGCCAGCGGGCCGGGCGCCTCGGTGTCGCCCGCGCCGAGGCGCTCGGCGACGAGGCGCACCACGGGCACCGCGGGCAGCGTCGCGACGACCTCGCGGGCCGGCACCCGCTCCCCCGTCACCACCTTGCGGCCCTCGGCGACCGCGTCGGCGAGCGGCCCGAGGTCGACCCCGGCGAGCCTCTTGCGAGCGGTCTCGGCAACGGCGCGGCGCAGCAGGTGCGTCAGCAGCTCCTCCTCGCGTCCCTCCTCACCGGACTCGAACTCGAGCTTGCCGCGCAGCACCGGCGGCACGGCCTCGAGGTCGACGGGCCGTGCGACGGCGGCGTCCTCCCCGGTGACCGCGGCGCGGCGCAGCGCCGCGGCGGCGACCGTCTCGGAGGCGGCGACGGAGAACCGGGCCGAGACCCCGGAGCGCTGGTCGATCGCGCTCGCGCCGCGCAGGTTGCGGGTGAAGCGCGCGATCACCTCGAGCAGGTGGTCGGGCACCTCGGCGACATGGTGCGCCTCCTGGCGGATCAGCGCGATCTCGCCGGCGACCTCGAGCGGGTAGTGCGTCCGCACCTCCGCGCCGAAGCGGTCCTTGAGCGGGGTGATGATCCGCCCGCGGTTCGTGTAGTCCTCGGGGTTCGCGCTGGCGACCAGCAGGATGTCCAGCGGTAGGCGCAGCGTGTAGCCGCGGACCTGGATGTCCCGCTCCTCCATGACGTTGAGCAGCGCGACCTGGATGCGCTCGGCGAGGTCGGGCAGCTCGTTGATCGTGACGATGCCGCGGTGGGCACGCGGGACGAGGCCGTAGTGGATCGTCTCGGGGTCCCCGAGGCTGCGTCCCTCGGCGACCTTCACCGGGTCGACGTCGCCGATCAGGTCGGCGACGCTCGTGTCGGGCGTCGCCAGCTTCTCGGCGTAGCGCTCGGAGCGGTGCCGCCACGCGACCGGGAGGGCGTCGCCCTCGACGGCGGCGCGCCGGATGCTCGCGGGGATGATCGGCTGCTCGGGGTGCTCGCCGATCTCGGAGCCGGCGATGACGGGCGTCCACTCGTCGAGCAGCGCGACGAGGCTGCGCAGCAGGCGGGTCTTGCCCTGGCCGCGCTCGCCGAGGAGCACGACGTCGTGCCCGGCGATGATCGCGCGCTCGAACTGCGGCAGCACGGTGCGCTCGAACCCGACGATGCCGGGCCACGGGTTCTCGCCCGCCGTCAGCGCGGCGAGCAGGTTCTCGCGCAGCTCGACGCGGACGCTGCGCGGGGTCTTCGCGGGGTGGGAGCTCGCGCGGAGCTCACCGAGGGTCGTGGGGAGGCCGTCCGGAGGGGCCGTGGTGGTGCTCGATGTCTGAGCGGCTGCCTGGGTAGGCCGAGGAGAGCTCACCTCCGCCACGCTACGACGGCATCGGCGCTCGTGCTCCCCGTTGCGGGGGACGGCCGGTCCCAGGCTCCCTCTCCGCGCCCGACGACGGACGACCCGAACCGCCTGCTCACCGTCCTCCGCTGAGCAGACCCCTCCGCGTGATCGACTTCTGTGCGGCCGATCACGGGATGACCGCGACTACCGCACCGGCAGGTCTGTGCCGCGGGGTCTCGTCGCATCCGCCGGGCTCACCGGATCGGCACGGGCTCCGGGGCGACGCGGCCGCCCGCCCGCTGCCGGACCCGGCGGGACGCCAGGGCCATGCCCGCGAGCCCCACGAGGGCCACCGGGACGTGCACCGCCATCGCGACACGGAACGCCGTCGTCGTCCAGTCCGCCGGCGCGCCCGCGCCCTGCAGGTCGAGCAGCACCCCGACCAGGGCCACCACGAGCAGGGACGAGATGAACCCGCCGACGTTCACCACGCCCGACGCCCGCCCGACCTGGGACGGCGCGACCGCCGAGCGCGCCACGTCGAACGCCACCAGCGACGCCGACCCACCGCTGCCCAGGATCACGACCAGCCCGACGAGGACCGGCCACGGCACCGTCCCCGGCCAGGACAGCACGAGGGACCACGCCACCACCTGTGCCACGACGGACCCCGCGATGAGCGCGACGCGCCGGTGCGGGAACCGCCCCGACGCCAGCCCGAACAGCGGCCCGATGACGACGTTGACGACGACGACGCCGCTGGTCAGCAGCCGGGCGAGGTCGCCGGGCAGGTGCTCGCCCGCCACGAGGAACGGAAAGCCCCACAGCAGCCCCCACACGTTCCCCGAGAACGGCGAGGCGACGTGGCACCAGAACCCCAGCCGGACCGTGTTGTCGCGCCAAGGCGCCGTTGCTGACCCCGCACTCGTCCCTCGTGCGATGTCAGCCGTCGCCGGCGCGGGCCGGTCGTCGCGCCAAGGCGCCGTTGCTGACCCCGCACTCGTCCCTCGTGCGATGTCAGCCGTCGCCGGCGCGGGGCGTCGGTTTCCTTCGGGCCCTTCGTGCAAGATCAGGAACGCCGTCGCCGCCACCAGCCCCGTCACGCCGGCGGCCGAGAGGTAGGCGGCCGTCCAGCCGTCGGACACGACGAGGGCCGCGAGCGGGATCGCCGAGACCGCCTGCCCGAGCTGGCCGAGAATTCCCGAGAGCTGGTTGACCAGCGGCACCCGTCGGGGGGCGAACCACGTCGGGACCAGGCGCAGGATGCTCACGAACGTCACCGCGTCGCCCGCCCCCGCGAGCACCCGGCCGATCACCGCCACCGGGAACGACGGCGCCAGCGCGAGGATCGCCTGCCCCACCGCGACGAGCACCGCGCCGCCGGCGATCAGCCGCCGGGCCCCGAAGCGGTCGACGAGCACGCCGGCCGGGATCTGCAGCGCCGCGTAGACCGCCAGCGATCCGACGGCGAGCAGCGAGAGCGTCGCCGCCGAGACGTCGAAGCGCTGCGCCGCGGTCACCCCCGTCGCCGCCAGCGCCGAGCGGCCCACCACCGCGAGCACGTACGCGACGACCGCGGTTCCCCAGACGAGCAGCCGCATCACGTACCGGAACCGTACGCGAGGGGAGGTTCCGGTTGCCCTTGCCGCACGAGGGTTCCCCTCCTGCGGTGGCCGGGGTCACGGACCGAGGACCCGCGAGCCCCCGATCGGCAGGTCCCAGAGGTCGGCGCGGTCACGCCCGGTGCGCCGCCACTCCCGGCGGGTCTGCTCGAGGGGCTCGAGCACCGGCTCGCCGGAGAGCACGAACGGGCCCCAGTGCACCGGGACCATGCGACGCGCCCGGAGGGTCTCGACGGCCCGCACCGCCTCCGTCGGGTCCATGTGCACGCTGCGCAGCAGGGCCCGCGGCCGGTACGCGCCCACCGGCAGCGCCGCGATCTCGACGCGACGGTGGCGGCCGGCGATGCGGTGCAGGAAGGGACCGTAGGCGGTGTCGCCCGCGTGGTAGACCGCGCGGCCGTCGGCGGCGGTCACCACCCAGCCGCCCCAGAGCCGACGGCACGTGTCGGTCGCGGTGCGTCGCGACCAGTGCCGGGCCGGCACGAACTCGACCGACACCGGGCCCGACCGGCCCGGCAGCGTCACCGCGTCCCACCAGTCCAGCTCGGTGACGTCGGTGAACCCCCGGGCGCGCAGGAACCGCCCGGTGTTGAGGCCGGCGAGCACCCGGGTGTCCCGGGGCAGGCGGGCCAGGGTGCGGACGTCGAGATGGTCGTAGTGGTCGTGGCTGAGCAGCACGGCGTCGAGGTGGGGCAGCTCGTCCACGGTGCGCCCGGGCGGGGTCAGCCGGTGCGCGGCCCCGGGAATGCCCTCCGAGAGCACCGGGTCGACCAGCACGGTCACGCCGACCACCCACAGCAGGGTCGAGGCGTGCCCGAGCCAGGTGATCCCGAGCGTCCCCGCCGCGGGCTCGGGCAGTGGCGCCGAGGCGGTGACCGGCACCGCGACGGCATCGCGGCGCGCGACCTCGTCACGCGGGAACGACCACCACAGCCGCAGCGCCCCGAGCGGTCCGAGCAGGTGTGAGCTGAGCCGGTGACGGAAGTCGGCGGGTACGGGCTCGCCGGACCGCCCGGTCAGAACGCCGGCCACGGGATCGGCGGCCACCCACCCGACGGCGACGGGAGCTCGCCCGCATGCAGGAGGCGGTCCACGCGCGAGCGCAGCGCCTTCACCTCGGCGCGGGTCACGTGGTCCCCGAGCTCGTCGCCGAGTGCAGGCCCACGGGATCCGGCACGGTTGCCGGGCGAGAGCGCCGCACGCAACCGCTGCAGGCCCGCGGTCACCTCGTCGTCGAGGGACTCCCCGACCCAGCCCCACAGCACGGTGCGCAGCTTCGTGTCCTGGTGCAGGCAGATGCCGTGGTCGACGCCGTACACACGGCCGTCGGCGCCGGCGAGCACGTGCCCGCCCTTGCGGTCGGCGTTGTTGACGACGACGTCCAGGGCGGCCATCGCCCGCAGCGCCGGGTCGTCGGCGTGCACGAGCAGGGCGGGCTCGCCGTCGGCGCCGCGGGCCCGGAGCACGGTGCGCCAGCCGGGCTCGACGTGGCGGGGGGCCACGATGTCGATCAGCTCGCGCTCCTCGTCGATCTCGATCCACCGCTGGACCATGCCCGGACCGAACGGGCCCTCGCGGAGCACGGTCGCGGGCACGACGCCGAAGCCGGCCGCCTTGCTGACCAGGTAGGTCGCCACCTCGCGGCCGGCCAGCGTGCCGTCGGGGAAGTCCCACAGCGGACGCTCGCCGCGCACCGGCTTGTAGACGCACAGGCCCTCGACGGCGTCGAGGGTCACCGAGCACAGCAGTGTCGTGTTCGACGCCTCGGTGATGCGCCCCTGCACCTCGAGCCGGCCGCGCCGCAGCAGGTCCTCGACCTGGTCCACCGTCAATTCGGCGACGGCGTCGACGTCGTTGCTGCCGTCGTCGTCGTGCTTCTCGGGACTCGTCACGTGCCCGTCGACATCCCTCTCACGACTCGGCCGGCACCCGTCGGAACCCGTTCTGCCGCGGGCACACGTGCCCGGCGGAGTCCAGGGGCTGGGTGCACAGCGGGCACAGGCGACGGCCGGCGCCGACGACCCGCTCCGCGCGGGTCGCGAAGGCGCGGGCCCGCTCCGGGGAGAGGAACACGCGCAGGGCGTCGGGGCCCTCGTCGGTGTCGTCGAGCACCACCGACTCGTCGACCTCCTCCTCGGTGACCGCCAGGAGCTCCACGACGACGCTGCTGGACTCGGCGTCCCAGCCCAGGCCCATCGTCCCGACGCGGAACTCCTCCTCGACGGGGACCTCCAGGGGGGAGGTGTCGACGTCGTTCTCCTCGGTGGCGTGCGGGACCTCGGCGCCGAAACGGCGCGAGACCTCCTCCAGCAGTGTCCCGATACGCTCGGAGAGCACGGACACCTGCTGCTTCTCGAGCAGGACCGACACGCGGCGGGCCGATTCGGTGGCCTGGAGGTAGAACGAGCGGTCGCCCGGCTCGCCGACGGTCCCGGCGACGAACCGGTCCGGTTGGCGGAAGACGTGGATCACCCTGGGCATGGCCCCTCGATCATGTCGTGCTGTTCGGGCCGGGAGCGCGCCGGGCTCCCAGCGGGACTGGACTGGCGGTCAGTTTACGCCCGAGGACCCGCCGACCACCGCGTCGGAGCCGTCGTCGGTGACGTCCTCGCCGGCGGCCTGCTCGCCCTCGGGCTTCTCCTCGTCGGGCTTCGGGACCAGGGACGACAGGTCCCCGCCCGTGTCGTTGACCCGCACGACGAAGGGACGGGTCGGCGTGTAGCTGATCACAGAGATCGAGCAGGGGTCGACCGAGATGCGCTGGAACGAGTCGAGGTGCAGCCCGAGGGCGTCCGCGATCACCGACTTGATCACGTCGCCGTGGCTGCAGACCACCCACAGCGCCTTCGGTCCGTGGTCCTCGGCGATCCGCGCGGCGTGCCGGCGGACGGCGGCGACGCTGCGGTGCTGCATCTGCGCGAGGCCCTCGCCGCCGGGGACCACCGCCGCGGACGGGTGGGCCTGGACGACCTTCCACAGGTCCTCCTTGCCCAGCTCGCCGAGCTTGCGGCCGGTCCAGTCGCCGTAGTCGACCTCCGAGAGGTCGTCCTCGACGTCCGCGGTCAGCCCGCGGGCCTCGAGCAGCGGGCCGACGGTCTCCTCGCAGCGCTGCAGCGGGGAGCGGACGACCGCGACGAGCGGGAGCGCGGCGAGCCGGTCGACGAGGCCCTTCGCCTGGTCCCGGCCGTGGTCGTCGAGGCCGACCCCGGTCGAGCGGCCGGCCAGGACACCCGACACGTTCGCCGTCGAGCGACCGTGCCGCAGGAGGATCACCGTGGTCACGTCCGCCAACCCTAACCGCGTCAGACGGCGGCGATCATCCCGCCCGACACGGCGAGCAGCACCAGCAGGCCGAGGATGACCCGGTACCAGACGAACACGTAGACGGTGTGCTGCTCGACGTAGCGCAGCAGCCACGCGATCGAGGCGTAGCCGACGGCGAACGCGACGAGGGTGGCCACCACCATCTGGGCGGGCGAGGGCTGGGCGCCCGGGCCGGAGGTGTCGGCGATGTCGGGCAGCGAGAACAGCCCGGCCGCAGTGACCGCCGGGATCGCGAGCAGGAAGCTGAACCGCACCGCGGCGGGGCGCTGCAGGCCGAGGAACAGCCCGGCGGAGACCGTGCCGCCCGAGCGGGACACCCCGGGCAGCAGCGCGAGGGCCTGCGCGCAGCCCATGAGGACGCCGTCGCGCAGGGTCAGGTCCTCGACCGGGCGTCGCTGCCGGCCGTACTTCTCCGCGAGGCCGAGGACAACGCCGAACACGATCAGGGAGGTGCCGATGAGCCACAGGTTGCGGGCGGGCCCCTCGATCGCGTCCTTGAACAGCACGCCCAGGATGCTGATCGGGAGGGTGCCGATGATCACGTACCAGGCCAGGCGGTAGTCCAGGCCGCGGGCCTCCTTGTCGGCCACTCCCCTGACCCACGCCGTCAGCAGCCGCCAGATGTCCGGCCAGAAGTAGATGAGGACGGCGGCCTCGGTGCCCAGCTGGGTGACCGCGGTGAACGCGGCGCCCGCGTCGTTGTCGAAGAAGACCCCGGCGACGATCCGCAGGTGGGCCGAGGACGAGATCGGCAGGAACTCGGTCAACCCCTGGACGAGTCCGAGGACGATCGCTTCCAACCAGCTCATCTGCACGGGTCCGGAACCGTAACGGATGACCGGAACGCCTGGCTCGACCGGCGGGGTCCGGCCCGTCGTGCACGGTGTGCAGGCCCGCGCCCCCTATCGTGACCGGCCGTGGAACAGCGACGCGTCGGCGCCAGCGGGCTGCGGGTCTCCCGTCTCGCGCTCGGCACGATGACCTGGGGTCGCGACACCGACGCCGACGAGGCCGGCGCGTCGCTGCTGGCCTTCCTCGACGCCGGCGGCACCTTCGTCGACACCGCCGACGTCTACGCCGACGGCGAGGCCGAGGCGATCCTCGGCGGCCTGTTCGCCGACGTCATCCCCCGCACCGAGGTCGTGCTCGCGACGAAGGCCGGGGCCCGCCGCGAGGACGGCCCCTTCGGCGGCGGGGCGTCCCGGTCCTCGCTGCTCGCCTCGCTCGACGCGTCGCTGGAGCGGATGGGCACCGACTACGTCGACCTCTGGCAGCTCCACGCCTGGGATCCCGACGTCCCGCTCGACGAGACCCTCTCCGCCGTCGACCTCGCCGTCTCCTCCGGCCGCGTCCGCTACGCCGGGGTCGCCAACTACGCCGGGTGGCAGCTCGCGGCGGCGGCCCGGTCGGCGGGCCTGCCGCTGGTGAGCGTGCAGTCCGAGTACTCGCTGCTCGACCGCGGCGTGGAGGACGAGGTGCTGCCCGCCGCGGCGTACCACGGCATGGGCCTGCTGCCCTGGGGCCCGCTCGGGCGCGGCGTGCTCACCGGCAAGTACCGCGACGGCACGCCCCACGACTCCCGCGGCGCGTCCGCCCACCTCGGCACCTACGTCGGGCGGCACCGCACCGAGCGGGCGGCCCGGATCGTGCAGGCCGTCGTCACCGCCGCGCACGGGCTCGGGACCTCGCCGCTCGCCGTCGCGCTGGCGTGGGTCCGGGACCGGCCCGGGGTGATCGCCCCCGTGGTCGGGGCCCGGGACGGCGCCCAGCTGCTCGGGTCGCTCGCCGCCGAGGAACTGACGCTCCCGCCGGCGATCCGCGGGGCCCTCGACGACGTCTCCTCGGCCACCCTCGTGCCGGTCCCGACGGGTGCGGCGGGCCCGGGCGGCGTGGCGCTCGACGACGATCCCGCCCCCTGGACGTAGTCCTGACGCGGGGGCCCCGACAACGTACGGTGGTTGCCGGACAGCGACCAGGAGGTTGCCCGTGAGCGACGCGACGCGGCCCGTCCCCGCCGGACCGGCCCTCGAGCCCGGCGTGGTCGAGGGTGACTGGGAGTACCAGCCGGTCCGCCTGCCGCCGGACGTGACGCGGCTGGGCGCCATGACCGAGCTCGGACTGCGCTCGCAGTTCGGCGGCTGGGAGCTCGCGCGGACGCTGCTCTTCGCCGACGGGAGCCGCAAGGTCTGGCTGCGCCGGCGCCTCTCCCGCGCCTCGCTGGATCCGGTCGGCGTCTGAGCCCTCCCGTCAGAAGAGTCTCCCTATCGGCGTGCTCCCCCCAGCCGGACGTCCGGAACTCGGCGTTGATCACTCGCCGGGGTCGCCGACCCGGTCAGGGCGTGACGACCACGCGCCCCGTCGTCGTACGTGCCGCGATCGCGTCCAGGGCGTCGGGCAGGTCGGCCAGCGCGTACTCCGCCCCCACCAAGGGATCGATCTGCCGGGCCGCCCAGAGCGCCTCGAGTTCGCGCTGCCACGCCTCGACCAGCTCGGGCGCCCGCGTCCGGTAGGCCGCCCAGTGGACGCCGACGACGTCGTAGTTCTTCACGAGCGCGTGGTTCGTGGGCGCGTCCGCGATCCGGCCGCCGGCGAACCCGATCACGAGGATCCGGCCCTCCCAGGCGATCACCCGGCGGGAGGCGTCGAAGGTGTCGCCGCCGACCGGGTCGTAGACGACGTCGACACCACGCCCGCCGGTCAGCTCCTTCACGGCCGGGATCAGCGCGTCGGCTCCGCCGTCCAGGACGAGCACCTCGTGCGCGCCGAGCCGTCGGGCCACCTCGGCCTTCTCCGCCGACCCCACCGTGGCGATGACCCGGGCCCCCGCCGCGACGCCGAGCTGCACCGCGGCCGCGCCGACACCACCGGCGGCCGCGTGGACGAGCAACGTCTCCCCGGCCGACAGCGACGTCCGGTGGTGCAGCGCGCACCAGCCGGTCTGGTAGGCCACGAAGAAGCCGGAGGCCTGCGCCGCCGTCATGCCCTCGGGCCACGGGTGCCACGAGCCCAGGACCGCCTGCTCCGCGTACCCGCCGTGGGGCATCACCACCGGCCCGAACAGCCGCTCCCCGGTCGCGGGGTCCGTCCCCGCCACCTCCAGGCCCGGGGTGAACGGCAGCGGCGGCTTCTCCTGGTAGGTGCCGCGGCAGTAGAGGATGTCGGCGAAGTTCACCGACGCGGCCTCCACGGCGACCACGCGCTGCCCCTCACCCGCGACCGGGTCCGGCAGGTCCGCCAGCTCGAGCACCTCGCGCGGCTCCCCGAACCGCGGCACCGTCCAGCCCCGCACGCTCAGCCTTCCCAGGACAGGTCCGGCGGCGCGTCGCCGCCCTTGGGCCCCGGCACCCCGCGGAACCCGTACGGGCCGGGTTCGCGGCCGGGCTGGACGTACCAGCACTCCCCCGCGCCGCCGTCGGCGAGCATCCGCTCGACGGCGTCGGCGACGTCACCGGCCGAGAGCAGCGGGAAGCCCGCGAACTGGTCGCGCACGTGCGCGATGAGGGCGGTGTCGGCGAAGCCGGGGCACAGCGCCATCGCCCGGATGCCCTCCGGCGCGAGCGTCGCTGCGGCGGAGCGCACGTACCCCACGACGGCGTGCTTGGTGAGCGTGTAGATCGCGTCGCCGGGCAGCGGCACCAGGCCCGCCAGCGACGACGTCGTGATGATCGCGCCGCCGCCGGCGCGCCGGAGCGCGGGCACGGCCGCCGTCAGGCCGAAGACGACGTGGTCGACGTTCACCCCGACGACGCGGCGGTAGGCCGCGACATCGAGGTCGGTGATCCCGGACTGCCCGCCGACCGACCCGGCGTTGAGGTGCACGACGTCGAGGCGCCCGCCCCAGGACTCGGCCTCGGAGACGGCGGCGGCCATCGCGGTCGGGGAGGTGACGTCGCAGGAGATCGCGAGACCCGACACGTCGTCGGCGACGGCCGCCGCGGCCACGGCGTCCCGGTCGACGACGGCGACCTTGGCCCCCGCCCCGGCGACCCGGCGGACGACCGCCTCGCCGATCCCCGAGGCGCCCCCGGTGACGAGGGCAACGGTGTTCTCCGTGATCAGCACGTCCGGAAGATCCTCTCGAGCACGCGGGTGCCGAACTGCAGCGCGTCGACGGGCACCCGCTCGTCGGTGCCGTGGAAGAGCGCGGTGAAGTCGAGGTCGGGCGGCAGGCGCAGCGGGGCGAACCCGAAGCAGCGCATGCCGAGCTTCTCGAAGGCCTTCGCGTCGGTGCCGCCGGACATCATGTAGGGCAGCGTGTGGCAGCCCGGGTCCTCGGCCTGCACCGCGGCGGTCATGGTGTCGACGAGGTCGCCGGAGAACTCCGTCTCGACGGCGGGCAGGTTCCGGATCCACTCCCGCTCGACGTCGGGCCCGAGGAGCTCGTCGAGCTCACGCTCGAACGCCTCCTGCCGGCCGGGCAGCACGCGGCAGTCCACGGTGGCCTCGGCGACGGCCGGGATGACGTTGGCCTTGTAGCCGGCCGAGAGCATCGTCGGGTTCGCGGTGTCGCGGGTGGTCGCGCCGACCACGCGGGCGACCCCGCCCAACTTCTGCACCGCTCCGTCGAGCGCGGCCGCCGAGTCGGTCGGGAACTCGATGCCGGTGAGCTCGGTGATCTCGGCGAAGAACCCCTGGACCGACTCGGTGAGCACCAGCGGGAAGCGGTGGCGGCCCAGCCGAGCGACCGCCTCGGCCAGGATCGTCACCGCGTTCTCGTCGTGGACCATCGAGCCGTGCCCGGGGCGCGAGCGCACCCGCAGCTTCATCCAGGCGATCGACTTCTCGGCGGTCATCACCGGGTAGACGCGCACGTCCTCGCCCAGGGTCACCGAGAACCCGCCGACCTCGCCGAGGGCCTCGGTGCACCCCGCGAACAGGTCCGGACGGTGCTCGGCCAGCCAGTGCGAGCCGTAGGCGCCGCCGGCCTCCTCGTCGGCGAGGAACGCGAAGACGAGGTCGCGCGGCGGCACGATGCCCTCGCGGCGGAACTGGCGCGCGAGCGCCAGGATCATCGCGTCCATGTCCTTCATGTCGACCGCGCCGCGCCCCCAGACGTAGCCGTCCCGCACGGCGCCCGCGAGTGGGTGCACCGACCAGTCCTCGGCGGTGAACGGCACGACGTCGAGGTGGCCGTGCACGAGCAGCGGCGGCCGGCTCGGGTCGGCGCCCGCGAGCCGCGCGAACACGTTCTGCCGGCCCGGCGCCCCGGACTCCACGACCTCGGTCTCGTAGCCGACCTCGCGCAGCTTGGCGTCGACGTACGCGGCGGTCTCGGCCTCCCCGGTGGTGGTCTCGAGCTCGCCGGTGTTGCTGCTGTCGATCTGGATCAGCTCACTCGTGAGCTGCACGACCTCGTCCTCGGCGGCACCCATGACGGCGCATCCTGCCAGTCTCGGGAGCACCCCGTGTGATCGTCGGTGCGGGCGTCGCGTAAGCTCTGTTCCTGCAGGTCCGAGTGGCGGAATGGCAGACGCGCTAGCTTGAGGTGCTAGTCCCCGAGTAGGGGGTGGGGGTTCAAGTCCCCCCTCGGACACACTCTGGAGTGGATGCGGGTGCGTGCTCCCTCGCTCCTCCCGCTGGCGGCGATCCTCGCCGTCGTCTCCACGTTCGTCACGATGAACCTCGGCGGCCCGCCGCTGGTGGTCGTCTACTACGTGCTGGTGGGCGCCGTCGTCCTCGCGGTGCCGTGGATCCCGCTCCCGCGCTGGGCGCTCCTCACGACGGCGGCCGTGGTCGCTGCCGGGCTCGTCCTCGCCTTCGTCCACGGCGTCCCGCCGTCCTGGGCCTTCCCGCTCGGCGCGGGCAGCGACCGGGCGAACGCCCTCGACGTCGGGCTCGCGCGGCTGGCCGGCGGGCTCTACCCGTACACCGGTGTGACCTACCTGGGGAACCCGATCACGCCGCTGCCCGGGTCGCTGGTCCTCGCCGCGCCGTTCTGGTGGCTGACCGGGTCGTCGGCGGCCCAGAACGTCGTCTGGACCCTGGCCCTGCTCCCCGTCCTCAACGGCGGGTGGCGCCTGCGCCGGGTCCCGACGCTGCTGTGGGTGGTCGTCGTGCTCGGCTGCCTCGAGGCGGGGCGGGAGTACCTCATCGGCGACGACCTCGTGACGAGCGTCGTCCCGGCCGTCGCGGCGGCCGCCTGGGTCCTGCGCGCCCGGTCCCCCGGGGTCCTGACGGCGGGCGCGGTCGCCCTCGGGATCGCGACCTGTACGCGGCCGCACCTGGCGCTGGTCGTCGTGATCGTCGCGGTGGCGGTCGGGCTGCGGAGGGGACGTCGGCGGGGGCTGCTGGTCGGCGGGGTCGGCGCGGCGACCTGGGCGGTCCTGGTCGTGCCGTTCCTGCTCGGCGGGGCGGGGCGCTTCTCCCCGCTGCACGTGGGCGCCAAGGTGACCGGCGAGCGCGGCCTGCACCCGGCCATCGTCGTGCTCGCCGTCGTGGCTCTCGGGCTGCTCGCCCTCTTCCTGCGGTGGCTGCGGCCGGCCACGGACGCGGCCGTCGGGTGGTGCTGTGCCGCGGTGCTGTTCGCGCCGACGGTCCTCTCGGCCGGGCTGTGGCTGCTGCTCACCGGCGGCCTGTGGGATGCGGACCTGACGCTGGGGGCGGGCGCCGTGCCGTTCGCGGCGTGGGCGGTGGCGGCGGGCGATCGGAGGGTCGCCGTCGCCCCGCGAGGGGAGGATCCGGTCGCTCTGGCCGCATGAGGGTTCCCCTCGCGCGGGTGGGGACCGGGCGAGGAC
>JAICLN010000216.1 GCA_025925615.1 Actinomycetospora sp.
GTTGCAGCCCTGGATGAAGCGGGCGCCGTTCTTGACGGCGTGCTGGGCGAGGATGTCGTCGAAGTCCAGTCGGGTCCGGACCAGCCCGTAGGGCGGGAAGGCGGAACTCTCCGGCCAGTCGAGCTGCAGCCGCATGCCGGCCCCGATGATCCGCAGCCCCTTGTTGCGGATCCAGCCGTCCTCCTCGGGCGTCGGGACGCCGAGGGTGATCAGCTCGCGGACGGCTCGAGGGGTCAGACCGTCACCGCAGACCTTCTCACGGGGCAGGTGGGTCTTCTCGAGGAGGAGGACGTCGAGTCCGGCCATTCCGAGGTAGGCCGCCGTGGCCGAGCCGCCCGGGCCAGCCCCGACGACGATGACGTCGGCGTGCTGGGCGGAGGCGGTGCCAGACATGGTCGAAATGCTCATGGCTCCTGCACTGAAACGTGGCCTTGTGAAGTCCTTCACGAACTCTTCTGCGAGCCTACCCGTTCCCGCTCGTGGTGTCAGATGAGGCTCGCCTAACCCGCTGCGAACCGCGGCTGACCGCCCGACCGGGCTGGGCGGCATACCTGCTCGTGGTCTCGGCTCAGCGCTTCACCCCGCTGTGCAACGCGACGATCCCGCCGGTCAGGTTACGCCAGGAGGGGTCCGACCAGCCCGCCGCCTCGATCGTGCGCGCGAGCTCCGCCTGGGCCGGCCACGCGCGGATCGACTCGGCGAGGTAGACGTACGACTCGGGGTTGGACGACGTGCGCCGCGCGACCTGCGGCAGCGCCCGCATCAGGTAGTTGAGGTAGACGGCCCGGAAGGCCCGGTTCACCGGCTGGCTGAACTCGCAGACGAGCAGCCGCCCACCGGGCTTCGTGACGCGGAGGAACTCTGCCAGTGCCGCGCCCGTGTCCTGCACGTTGCGCAGGCCGAAACTCATGGTCACCACGTCGAAGCTCGCGTCCGCGAAGGGGAGGTGCATCGCGTCCGCGGCGGTGAAGGCCAGGTCGGGCCGGCGGCGAGCGCCGACCCGCAGCATCCCGAGCGAGAAGTCGGCCGGGACGACCTCGATCTCCTGGTCCGCCCAGGGCTCGCTCGAGGTGCCCGTGCCGGCTGCGATGTCCAAGATCCGCTCGCCCCGCCGCGCCCCGACCGCCTGCACGACCGCCTTGCGCCACCGGCGGTCCTGCCCGAGCGAGAGGACGTCGTTGGTCAGGTCGTACTTCTCGGCGACCGTGTCGAACATCGTCGCGACGTCGACGGCCTTCTTGTCCAGCTGGGCACGGCTCATGCGGGCCATCCTTGCACCAGCTTGCCCAGAGCTCCTGTCGGAGCAGGGGTATGGCGCTGTCGCCCAGCGTGTGGGCCCGGTCCCTCCGCGGGGGCGCGAGGTCGCATAGGGGCCGGAGTCGGGGGCCACGGTCGTTAGAGTGGGCCCCGATGTCCTCGCTCCCTGCCTCCGCGGCGCTGCCGACGCTCGTCGTCCGCACCGTTCCGCTCACGGCCGATGCGCCGCTCCTCGAGCTGCTGCCGGCCGGGCTGCCCACCGATGACCTCGTCTCGTGGGTGCGGCACGGCAACGGGCTCGTCGGGTGGGGCGCCGCGGTCACCTGCACCACGACGGGTTCGAGCCGCTTCGCGGACGCCCAGCGGTGGTGGGACGAGCTGTGTGCCCACGCGATCGTGCGCGACGAGGTCGAGGTCGCCGGCAGCGGCCTCGTCTGCTTCGGCTCGTTCCCGTTCGCCGACGACTCCGCCGAGCCTGGACGCCTCGTCGTGCCGCAGGTCGTCGTGGGTCGGCGCGATGGCACCACCTTCCTCACCTCCGTCACGGTCGGCCCCGAGATCGCGCCCCTGCCGGCACCCGAGCCCGCCGACCAGCCGCTCGGCCCTGAGGAGGTCGCCTTCGCCGACGGCGCGCTGCCTCCGTCCGACTGGGCCCGGGTGGTCTCCGGCGCGGTCGACCGGATCGGGGCGGGCGAGCTCGACAAGGTGGTCCTCGCCCGCGACCTCATCGCCTCGGCGGAGACCGCGATCGACCCGCGCTGGCTGCTGCACCGCCTCGCCGAGGGCTACGAGAACACGTGGGTGTTCGCCGTCGCCGGCCTCGTCGGGGCCACCCCGGAGCTGCTCGTGCGCCGCGACCACGGACTCGTCACGAGCCGGGTCCTCGCCGGCACCATCCGGCGCACCGGCGACGACGACGCCGACCTCGCCCTCGCCGCCTCCCTCGCCCGCTCCTCGAAGGACCTCGAGGAGCACGAGTACGCCGTCCGGTCGGTCGCCGACGCGCTCGCCCCGCACTGCTCGTCGATGAACGTGCCCGAGTCGCCGTTCGTGCTGCACCTGCCCAACGTCATGCACCTCGCGACGGACGTCGCGGCGGTGGCGGCCAACGGCGCGACCTCGCTCACGCTCGCGGCCGCCCTGCACCCCTCGGCGGCGGTCGGTGGGACCCCCACCGAGACCGCGGTCGCCGTGATCGGCGAGCTCGAGCAGATGGACCGCGGCCGCTACGCCGGACCAGTCGGCTGGATGGACGCAACTGGTGACGGCGCCTGGGGCATCGCCCTGCGCTGCGGGCAGATCGACCGCGACGACCCGCGGCAGATCCGCCTCTTCGCCGGGTGCGGGATCGTCGCCGGCTCCGACCCCGAGTCCGAGGTGGCCGAGTCCGTGGCCAAGCTCGTCCCCATGCGCGACGCGCTCACGGCAGGCTGACATGGCCGAGCGCCCGACGGCGGCCCGCCTGGCCCAGCTCCTGCTCGGGCAGCTGTGGGTGGCGGGGGTGCGCGACGTCGTCCTCTCGCCGGGGTCCCGCTCGGCGCCCCTCGCGCTCGCCCTGCACGCCGCGGACCGCCTGGGCGACCTGCGGCTGCACGTCCGGGTCGACGAACGCTCCGCCGGCTTTCTCGCCCTCGGCCTGGCGATCGGCTCGCGGCGGCCCGTCGCGGTCGTCACGACGTCCGGCACCGCGGTCGGCAACCTGCTGCCGGCCGTCATGGAGGCGCACCACTCCGGTCACCGGGTCATCGTGCTGAGTGCGGACCGGCCGAACCGGCTCCGCGGGACCGGCGCGAACCAGACGACGTGGCAGGCGGGGATCTTCGGCACCTTCGCGCCGTGCCACGACCTCGTGCAGGCGGCGAGCGAGGACGAGGTGGCTGAGGCGGTGCGCGAAGCCGCGTTGGCCACCGGCCCGACCCAGCTCAACGTCCAGTTCGACGGCGACCTGCTCCCCGCGAGCGCCGAGCTCGACACCTGGTGGACCCGCCCCACTCCCTCCCCGAACGCCGCGTTCGGGGTCGAACTCACTGGTGCACCAGCGCGTTCGGTCCCGACCGCCGCGTTCGAGCAGCGCACACCTGCCTACCCGGCCCTGGACGCCGAGGTCCTGCCGAACGGTCCCCGCACCGTCGTGGTCGCCGGCGACGACGCCGGTCCGGCCGCCCGGCTGCTTGCCGAGGCCGGCAACTGGCCGCTGCTCGCGGAGCCGACGTCCGGCGCCCGCATCGGTGCGCACGCCCTGCGCACCTACCGGCTGCTGCTCGGCACCGCCTTGCGCGACGAGATCGAGCGGGTCGTCGTCGTCGGCCACCCGACGCTCTCGCGCCCGGTGACCGGCCTGATCAGCGACCCGGGCCGGGAGGTCCTCGCCGTGCGGGCCCGCTCCGGAATCGTCACGGACCCGGGCCGGGTCGCCCGGCACCTCGAGGCGGTCCCGACGGTCGCCGCGCCCGACCCCGCCGACTGGATCGAGCGGTGGCGCGCCGCCGACCAGGAGCTCTCCGCGCGGATCGACGCCCAGCTGGACGAGTCCCGGCCCACCGCGTTCAGCCTGGCCAAGCTCGTCGCCGAGGCGGTCACGGCCCGCACCACCCTCGTGGTCGGCTCCTCGAGCCCCGTGCGCGACCTCGACCTCATGGCGGAGCCGTGGCCGGCGCACGAGCACCGCTTCGTCGTCGGCAACCGGGGGCTGGCCGGCATCGACGGGATGATCTCGACCGCCATCGGGGTCGCCCTCGGTCGTCCGCACGCCGAGCGCAGCCTCGCCCTGATCGGCGACCTGACCTTCCTGCACGACTCGAACGGCCTGCTCCTGCCCCGCGGCGAGCACCGGCCGCCCCTGACGATCGTCGTCGCGAGCGACGACGGTGGCTCGATCTTCGCCACGCTCGAGCAGGGTGACAACCGCTACGCCATGGCGTTCGAGCGGGTCTTCGCGACCCCGCACGGCACGGACATCGAGATGCTCTGCCGGGCCCGGCACGCACCATACGAACGCATCACCGACCTGGCCCGGCTCGCCGACGCGCTCGCCGAGCGGCCCGCGGGCCTCCGCGTGCTCGAGGTGCCCGTCCCTCGGCACCAGCGCCAGTCCGAGTCGGACCGGCTGCGCCAGCTCGCGCTGTCGCTGCCCCTCTGACACGACGTCAACGCGCCCGTATGCCGCTGGGCCGGGTCGGTCGGCCGCCACGGTCGGCCGGTTGCCCCCGGGCAAGCCCGTCAGGCCCGGTCAGAACGGGTCGGGCAGCGGCCAGCCCGACGACCCGCCGACGTGGTGGCGGGCGGCGGCGACGAGCTCGGCGTTGTCGCGCGCCTCGTGGCCGTCCGGCAGCACGAACGTGTCCTCGAGCCCGATCCGGATCGCGTAGCCGGCCGCCTGCGCCCAACGCAGCACCGACCAGGCCCAGGCGCCCTCACCGTGGACCTGCACCTGGGCGGGCAGCATCCCGAGCGCCGCGATGATCCGTTCGGCGGCCCACGGCCCGTCGGACCCGCGGGTCTCGCCGGGGATCGCCTCGACGAGGATCCGTTCGACCTGCCACGGCCAGTGCGTCGCGACGAACCGCGAGGCCGCCTGCGGGGTCCAGATGCCCGCCTCGACCCCGATGCCCTTCGTCAGCAGCACCCGGGCGAGCTCGGCCGCGCCGTCCTCGTGCCAGTTGACGGTGGCGCAGTCCGGGCCGCCGAGCTGCGGCGTGGGCCAGGTCGTGACGAGCGCGTGCTTCTCCCGCGGAGTCTCGGCGATCCCGTCGCGCGTGGAGACGGATACACGGATCCCCGGTGCCCTCTCGCGGATCGCCACGACCGCGGCGGCGAGGTCGTGCGCGTCGAGCGTCTCGTGGCCGTGCTCGTCCCGCGGGTGGACATGGACCATGACGGCCCCGGCGGCGGCGCAAGCGGCGGCGGCCTCTGCGAGGTCGGCGGGGGTGAGCGGCAGCCGCGGGTGGGAGCCGGGCCGGCGGCTCCCGTTGAGGCAGGCCGTGATCATGGAGCGCCCCCCGGGCGGTGCAACACCGCGAGGCAGCGCTCGACGCGGTCGCGCCACCAACGGGTCCGGTCCGGCGACGCCGCGAGCCGGCCGAGCCGCTCGATGCTCGGCTCCACGCGCCCGGGACGCAGGATGCCGTCCACCGCACGCAAGGGAACCCGCGCGACGTCCTCGGCGAAGAGGCCGACCGTGCCGAGCCCGCAGGCGTGGTCGAGCATCGGGAGGGCCGCCGCGAGCGCCACCCCGGCCGCGATCCCGACGCTGGTGTCGAGCGCCGAGGAGACGACTGCCGGTAGCCCGCACGCGTCGACGACCTCGAGGGCACGCGTGACGCCACCGAGCGGCGCGACCTTGACGATGACGACGTCGGCGGCGCCGAGCTGCGCGACCCGGAGCGGGTCGTCGGCCTTGCGGATCGACTCGTCGGCGGCGATCGGGACGTTGATCCCCTTGTGCGCCAAGCTGGTTCGGAGCGTGGCGAGCTCCTCGACGGTGGCGCAGGGCTGCTCCGCATACTCCAGCCCGTATGGCGCCGCCCGCCCGAGTGCCTCGAGCGCGGTCGCGACGTCCCAGGCTCCGTTGGCGTCGATGCGGATCCGCGCGTCAGGGCCGAGCGCGTCGCGGACGGCCGCGAGGCGGTCGACGTCGTCACCGAGGGACTGGCCCGGCTCCGCGACCTTGACCTTGGCGGTCCGGCAGCCGGGGAAGCGGGCGAGCACGTCGAGGACCCGGTCGGGCCCGACGGCGGGCACCGTCGCGTTGACCGGGACCTCGCCGCGGACCGGTTCCGGCCACGTGCCCCAGGCCGCCTCGATCCCGGCGGCGAGCCACCGGGCGGCCTCGACGTCGTCGTACTCGGCGAACGGCGCGAACTCGCCCCACCCGTTGGGCCCGTGGAAAAGCATCGCCTCGCGGGTGTCGAGTCCGCGGAAGCGGACCCGCATCGGCGTCGACACGACGTGGGCCCGCGCCAGCAGCGCGTCGGCGGAGGGCAGGTCGGTCACCCTCTCATCATGGCGCGCCTTCAGCTGCGGCCGTGCTGAACCCGCCCGAGTGGCCCCCGATTCATCCGGTCCCGTCAGCCGGCCGGACCACTCGAGCGGGAGAGCGCGGGCGCTGACCCGGCTGGGCCACGCTTCAGCGTGAGCCGGGGAAGGCCTCGTGGTGGTCGCGGGTCGGGTCCGGCACGGTGGGCACGTGGCGGTCGCCCTCGACGTCGACGTCGATCGGGTCGCGGTCCTCCCACTCGCGCATGGGGTCCCGGCGCTGGTAGCGGCCGCACCCGTAGCCGTAGCCGTAGCCACGACCGCGCGGTCCGTAGCGACGCGGCCCGAGGATCCAGACCAGGCCGAACAGCACCCAGAACCCGTGGCCCCCGGTCAGCAGCACGGCGGCGAGCGCGACGAGAACCACTCCCCCGGCGATGATGTGACGCGGCGTGATCATGATGACCTCCGATGGCGGACCACGGCCCTTCCCGGCCGTCCTCTTGACGATACGCGCGCGGTCTGGGGAGCGCCTGAGACCGATGTCACCGCTTGACCCTGACATCCGTCATGGCCTCGGCCCAGCGGCATACCCCCCGAGGGCTCGCCGCTAGGGTCAGGAGCGTGAGCAGCGCAACCGTGTCCGAGACCTTCGACCCCAGCGAGTGGGACCCCGTCCCCGGTTTCGACTTCACCGACATCACCTACCACCGGCGGCGCGCACACCCGGGCCGCCCGCACCCCGAGTCGGGCGTCGTGCGGGTCGCGTTCGACCGCCCGGAGGTGCTCAACGCGTTCCGGCCGCACACGGTCGACGAGCTCTATCGCGCCCTCGACCACGCGCGGATGACGCCGGACGTCGGGGTCGTGCTGGTGACGGGCAACGGGCCCTCGCCCAAGGACGGCAAGTGGGCGTTCTGCTCGGGCGGGGACCAGCGGATCCGCGGTCGCTCCGGCTACCAGTACGCCGCGGGCGAGACCGCGGACAGCGTCGACGAGGCACGGGTCA
>JAICLN010000171.1 GCA_025925615.1 Actinomycetospora sp.
CATCCCGGAGACCGCGGCGAGGTCGGGGTGGGTGAAGGAGTGGATCCCCACCTCCGAGCCGGCGGCGCGGATGTCGCGCAGCAGCCCGGGGTTGGTCGCGGCCCGTGAGCCGACGACGAAGAACGTCGCGGGCACGTGGTGGCGGCGCAGGACCTCGAGGACCTCGGGCGTCCACGCCGGGTCGGGGCCGTCGTCGAAGGTCAGCGCGATGGTGCGGGCGGGCATGGCGGCGCTGCGCGGCTCCGGGCCGCGGGTGTCGACGACCGGGCCGCCGTCGGTGATCGTCCGTGGCACCTCGTCCATGGCGGCCGCGGCCGGCACGGCGGCCGGTGGGTCGACGCCGACCTCGGAGCTGGCCAGGCCGTGCACCAGGAGCAGGCAGCTGAACATGGTGAGGGCGACGACGCCGAGCACCACGCCGGGCCGGGGGATCCCCCGACGACGCCGTCCGGTGCCGGACCGCGGAGCCGACGCGGGTCGGGCGCGCCAGCCGGCGCGGGTCGGTGCCGTGCGGTGACGGCCCACGTCAGGCCGGCCCGGGGACGGTCGGCGGACCGAGGGTGAGGACGTCGGACGTCGCGGCGTCCATCGGGGTTGTGGGGGTCGTCGTCCCGTTCCCCGACGTCGAGCCGGTGCCGCCCGCCGTCGGACCGGTGCCGCCCGACGTCGAGCCGGTGCCGGTGGTCCCCCCGGTCCCGGTGGTGCCGGTGCCGGTGCGCGGGGTGGTGCCGGTGCGCGGGGTGGTGCCGGTGCCGGTGCGCGGGGTGGTGCCGGTGGTCCCGGTCCGCGGCGTCGTGGTGCCGGTCGGGCGGGCGACGGTCGGTGCGGGCGCGACGGTCCGGGCCGGGGCGACCGGCCTCGCCGTCGCCGCGGTCCGGCGCACCGGCGTCAGGTGGACTGTCCGGGGAGCGGCGGTGTGTCGGCGGGTGGTGACGGCCGAGGTGCGTCGCCGGAGCTCGACGGTCTTCGCGACGGTCCGCGGCCTCGCCGTCGTCACCCGGGCCTGCGTCGCGACCGTGGGAGCCACCGACGGGGCCGAGGTGACGGGGAGGGCCGCGACGGCCGCGTCGTCCCCCTCCTCGCCCTCGCCCTCGCCCTCGTCGGTCGGCGGGGTCGGGATGAGCGTGGGGCCCGCGAGCTCGCTGATCGGGCCGGCGTTGGTGGTCATGGTGACCCCGAAGGCGGCGACGTACGCGGCGCACGCCGCCGCGCCGAGGTACCCGAGGAGGGTGAGGGCCCGCCGGCGCCGTCCGCTCGTGTCGACGAACACGGGTGCACCACCGAACGTCCCGATCGCGCGGTGCGATGTCGTCATGTCGAGCTCCTCCGGACCACCAGCAGCGCAGGATTCCCCCGAGCGGGGACCCTCACTGGACTGATCGTGACCCGAAGTAGGTGCGCTACGCCGTCGGTGTCACACGAAGGAGTGAATCGTCAGCGCGAACGAGCGTGGCGTTGCCCGAGCAGAGCAACGCTGAGCGACGCGGGGAGGGGTCGAGCGGAGCTACGAGGCGCGGCCGAGGCCGTCGGTGGGGAGCTTCGCGCCGCCGTACCCGATGTAGCTGCCCGAGGAGCTCCGCAGGCCGCCGTCCATGACCGCGTCGATCCCGTGGTTGGCGATCATGGTGCGGACCCCGGCGGTGATGTTCGCGACCGGGTCGAAGATGCCCTTGTCGGCGAGCGACGGGAGCACGGAGTTGCGGAACGTCGTGTCGATGAGCTGCATGAGCCCCTTCGACGGGGTCCCGGCGGCGGCGTTCGAGTCCCAGCCGTTGACGGCGTCGGCCTTGCCCGTCGACTCCCGCATGATGATCTTCTTGACGCCCGGGGCCAGCTTCTGCGGCAGGCCCATGAGCCCGAGCGCCTTGTCGATCTGGCCGTCGAGGGAGTCGTCGTCGCCCGCGCTGTAGGCGCGGCCGAACTCCACCGGCCCGTTCTCGCGGGCGATCGACATGGCCTTGCTGAGGTCGTCGACCCCGGACGCGGCCGGCTCGGCGGCGGCCGCGAGCTCGGAGGACGACATCGCGACGGTGGAGACGTCGCTGATGGCCCGCGACCCGGGAGCGGCGGCGGCCGCGCCGGCTCCGTGCTGCGCGGCGGCGAGCGACATCTGCGCGGCGGAGAGCTGGGTGGTGGCGGCCGACTCGGCGTCGGCGCTGTGCGTGGTGTCGAGCATCTGCACGGCGGGGACGACGGCACCCGCGGCGACGGCCGCGACGAGGATCTTGCCCGAGGTCGCGGCGGCGAGGGAGCGCGGCGCGGGGCGGGGGCCGGCCGGGCGTGGGTCGTGGACGGCGACGCGGGAGGGCATCGGGCGCAGGGGTGCCGGTGCGGCGAACGCGGGCGTGTAACCGAACGCGGGGCGGGTAGCCCCGAACCCAGGAGGTCCGGTCGGGATGCCGTGTCGCGCCACGTGGGTCGCCCTTCGCCGCAGGGGATCGCATCGACGGGGCCGCTGGGGAGCGTGACAACCGGCGGGATGTCGTGACCTCGTCGTGATCTGGTCCGCTGGAACATAGCGAGGTTTGGCTCGGTGGGGCGGCCAGGGTCGGTCCCTGACCTGCTCTCGGGCGGCCTGGCGTCGCTCGCGGTGTCTCCGCGGTGAGTTCGTCCGGCCGGAGAGCACCGCTCGGCGCCCCGTCCGACTCCCGGTCGGTGTCATTCCGCTCGATGAGCGGTCGCACCGGGTGTCTGCCCGGAGACGGACGGTCGAACGGCGGCCGGGTGGCGCGCCGTGACCTTCCGGCGCCCGGACACGGCGTCTCGTCGTGGTCGGCGCGTCCGGGCGCGTTCCGCACGGCGTTGGGACGCCTCGCCTGCGCTCCGGCTCAGCTCGTCGACCTCTTGGGCGTCACGAGCCGGCGTCACGAGCCCGGCGTCACGAGCCGGCGTCGAGCAGCTCGGCCAGCGCCGCGAGGGCCCGGTCGCCCTCCTCCCGCGCCGCCTCGGAGACCGACGCGAGCCCGAAGTACCCGTGGACGAGTCCCTCGCCGGTCAGCTCCCGCACCGTCACGCCGGCGGCGGCCACCGCACGGGCGTACGCCCGGCCCTCGTCGCGCAGCGGGTCGAAGGCCGCGGTGGCTATCACCGCGGACGCGAGATCGTCCAGCTCACCGAGGCGGGCGGCCTCCCCGAGGTTCACCGACGGGTCGAGCCGGGCCGGCTCCGTGGGCACGTACCGCTCCCAGAACCACCGCATGTCGGCGGCGGTGAGGAAGGGGCCGTCGGCGTTCTGGAGGACGCTCGGGTGCGACATCGTCGGGTCGAGGCCGGGGTAGAGGAGCAGCTGCGCGTCCAGCCGCGGCCCCCAGTCCCGGGCCAGCAGGGCCGCGCCGGCCGCGAGGCCGGCCCCGGCGCTGTCCCCGCCCACCACCAGGCGTCCGGGGAAGGTGCTCGACGCCCAGCGCAGCGCGGCGTGGGCGTCCTGCAGCGGCGCGGGGTGCGGGTGCTCCGGGGCGAGGCGGTAGTCGACCGACACGACGGTCGCCCCGAGGGCCCTGCTGACCCGGCGGGCGGCGGCGTCCGCGGTGTCGAGGTCGCCGACGACCCAGCCCCCGCCGTGCAGCCAGACGACGGTGGTGCCCTGCGGCTCCACGGGGGCGTAGACGCGCACGACGACGTCGGCGTCCGGGCCGGTCACGACGTCGTCGTGGACCGAGCCGACCGGCTCCGACCCGGCGCCCCGCCGGATCAGGGCGAGGTCGCGGTAGTTGCGCCGGGCGTCCTCGACATCGATGTCGGGGCGCGTCAGGGGCAGCCAGCCGTCGGCGGCGAGGCGCTCGATCGCGGCGGCGAGCTCGGGGTCCGGGGAGCTGGTCACGTCCGCAGAGGTTGCCACCGGCCCGGACCGCACACCGCTCGCGCCTCTCCGTACCGGTGGGGATCTCCCCGACGGGGCACCCTTCCGGTGACGACGGTCGCGACCCCGGGAGGACGCATGACCGAGGACGAACGGGACGACGAGGCCGCACCCGGTGCGGGCGAGGCCGAGCTGAGCGCCGCGGTGGACGAGGCCCTGGTGGACGAGGTGAAGCGCCAGCGGGCGCGGTTCGTCCAGGAGATCCTCGGGATCGACCGTGCGGAGGGGGTCGGGCGCGGCGAGTCCCACTGGAACGAGAGCCTCCACCGCGACTCCCAGCGGGACCTCGGCCTCGAGCCACCGGAGGACGACCCGGAGCGGTGAGCAGGCCCCGAGATCGACGACGGCCCGCCCCGACGATTCGGTGGCGGGCCTTGACCTGCGGCGATGTCCTGGAGCGAGTGACGGGAATCGAACCCGCGTTCTCAGCTTGGGAAGCTGATGTTCTACCATTGAACTACACTCGCCTGCTGCGGAAATCACCATACACGGACGGCCGTGACGTCCGGTCGACCCCCGCCGGGTGTCTCGCGTCCCGGCGCGTATCGCTAACGACAGCGATGTAACTCACTCGGATCACGGCATGGTCTCAGGCCGATCGCGAGTTCGACGGTGACGCTGCGTCTAACCGATTGCGCCCAAGCGGTAATCCTGGAGCAGTCGCCTGTCCTCAAAGAACGATCTGGTGTGTGCTGTTGCGGTGGGTACACCACGATCGTCGGCGGGGTAGGTGAACATGACGGTCCGTGAGCACGCGTCCGGGGGATTCACCGGTGAGGTCGCGACGGCCATACCGGAGCTGCTCGTCGTCGTCGCCACCCCGGAGGACGCGGCGGCGCTCGCGCCGCTCGGCCGTCCCGCCCCCGGGCAGGACGTCGAGGGTCCCGCGCACCCGGTCCTCGTCGCGACCGGCCCGGACCCGCTCGAGGTCGACGCGGCGCTCGACGACCTCGCCGCCCCCGCCGGCCGCCTCCTGCTGCTCGACGGACCCAGTGGGACGTGGGCGGAGGAGGCCGCCCGCATGGTCGTGCGGCTCGACGCCCTGCTGACCGAGGAACCGCCCGCCGGGGTGCTGGTCCGCGGCGGGACCGAGGCGGCCCTCGCCGCCACCCGCAGCGCGTTGCGCCTCGGCGTGCCGGTGCTGCACCTGGCCGTCGACGAGGAGCCCGCGGAACGGGCCGCCACCCAGGCCGCCGTCGCGGGGCTCGCGGCGTGGCAGACCTCGCCGTCGGGAGGTGTGCCCTATCCGACGGAGATCGACCTGCTCGTGTCCCGCCTGCTGGAACCCCCGCCGACCGGACGCCACGGAGCGGCCGACCAGACGGTTGTGCGCATGCCGGCGGGGCGCGGCCCCCGCTCCACCATGACGGCCTGACCTCTAGCCCGTCCGGCCCACGTCACGCGCCCACAAAGCGCTCTCTCGTCGCCTCGGTCTCAGGCCGAGTCGTTGAAGCCTGGGCCTCTTTCCCCACAACGGCTAACGTCATGCCTCCGAGTGGTGATGTGCATGGGGGAGGGTTCCGGTGACCGGACCGGGACCATGAGGGTGCAGACCCTCGGAGGGGTGTGGGCGGGTGAGACGGGCACCGAGGTTGATCACCGAGGTCCAGCGTCTCGGCTTGACCGTCTCCGTCGCGGCCCTGCTCATCGTGCTCCTCGTCGTGTTCCGGGTGCTGTGGAGCGCCGCGATCACCCAGCCATCGGCGGACCGGCTGCAGGCGGGTCTGCTCGCCGTCGAGGACTCCCACCAGGCGATGCTCGAGATGGACTCCTCGCTGCGCGGCTACCTCGCGACCGGAGACCGGTACTTCGCCGACGAGGCGACCAGGGCCAGCCCCGCGCTCGCGGCCGCGGACACGCAGATGGTGAACCTGCTCGAGGAGCCGGCGCTGCGCCAGAGCGTGCTGCAGCTCCTGCTCGCCCAGCAGCGCTGGCGCACCGAGTGGGCCGACTCCGCACGGCAGATCCCTCCGCCGGGCGGCACCGAGGCGTTCCTGCTGCAGGGCAAGGCCCTCTTCGACAGCTACGAGGGGCGCAAGGAGGACACCCGGGCCGCGACCCTGGCCGCGATCGACGAGAACCAGCAGTCGTCCACGTTCTGGCAGTGGGGTGTCGGGGTGCTGCTGGTGGTCGTGGGACTCGCCACCCTCGCGGTGGCGCTCCGTGGTCGACGGCGGCTCGAACGCCACGTCGTCGCACCCGTCGACGGCCTCCTCGCCTCGGTCCGGGGCATCTCCGAGGGGCGACTCCACCCCCCCGAGCCCGTGGCGGGCTCGGCCGAGCTGGTGGCCCTGCGTGACGGACTGGCGGACATGACGGTCGCCCTGCGGCACAAGCAGGAGGAGACCACCGCCCAGGCGGAGCGCCTCCAGGCCCAGACCGACCGGCTGCGCACGATCCTGATCATGACCCGCGAGATCGCGGGCTCGCTGAACACCCGCTACGTCGTCGACTCGACGGTCCAGGCGGCCGTGGCCGTGACCGACGGCCGGGTCATGCTCTGGCTGCTCGACGAGGACGGGGCCGGGCTGGAGCTCGCCTACGACTCGGAGCGCGGCGCCGTCCCCCCGCTCGAGTCGCACTGCAACCTCGGGGTCGGGGTGGTCGGCCGGTCCGCGCGGTACGGCCAGATCTCCCGCGGCGACCCCGACGCGCACGACGAGCCGGCCGTGGCCGTGCCGCTGGTGGTCGGCGCCCGCGTGATCGGCGTCCTGGAATGCTTCGACGGCATCGAGGGCGAGGTCGACGGGCAGGCCCTGTCGGCCGTCGAGATGCTGGCGACGCTCGCCGGCTCGGCCATCGAGGCCAGCCGGCTGCACGCGGCCACCGAGCGGCTCTCCCAGTTCGACCCGCTCACCCAGCTCGCGAACCGCCGCCGGCTCGGCGCCGACCTCGACACCGCCGTCGCCAACGCCAAGCGCCACGGCCACCCGATGTCGGTGATCATGCTCGACCTCGACCACTTCAAGGAGCTCAACGACCGCTACGGCCACCAGCAGGGCGACGTCGTCCTGCAGGAGGTCGCCAGCACCCTGCGCGCCTCGATGCGCGACGGCGAGACGGCCTACCGCTACGGCGGCGAGGAGTTCGCCATCCTCATCACCGAGGGCGGGCCGGCCGACGCCGTCGCGCTGGCCGAGCGCCTCCGCGAGCGGGTCGAGACCGACTTCAAGCGCGGGGGGCGGCAGCTGGTCACCGCGTCGTTCGGCATCGCCACGCTGCCCGAGCACGCCGGCGACGGCGAGGGCCTCGTCTCCGAGGCCGACCGGGCGCTCTACTCCGCGAAGAACTCCGGCCGGAACCGGGTGCACCGCGCGGGTCAGCTCGTCGGGTAGGTGCTCAGAGTCCGCGGCGGAAGTTGACGTACGAGCGGGACGGCGTCGGGCCGCGCTGGTCCTGGTAGCGGGAGCCGTAGACCGGCGAACCGTAGGGGTGCTCCGAGGGCGACGACAGCCGGAACAGGCACAGCTGCCCGACCTTCATCCCCGGCCACAGCCGGATCGGCAGGTTGGCCACGTTCGAGAGCTCCAGCGTCACGTGGCCCGAGAACCCGGGGTCGATGAACCCGGCAGTGGAATGAGTCAACAGGCCCAGACGGCCCAGCGAACTCTTCCCTTCCAATCGCCCGGCGACGTCGTCGGGCAGCGTGATGACCTCGTACGTCGAGCCCAGCACGAACTCGCCGGGGTGCAGGACGAACGCCTCGTCCTCCGCCGGCTCGACCATCCGTGTCAGGTCGTCCTGCTGCAGGGCGGGGTCGATGTGGGTGTAGGCGTGGTTGTTGAACGTGCGGAAGTGCCGGTCCAGCCGCAGGTCCACGCTGGAGGGCTGCAGCAGCGTCTCGTCGTACGGGTCGAGCGCGACGCGTCCGGCGGCGATCTCGGCGCGGATGTCGCGGTCGGAGAGCAGCACGTGCAGAGGGTATCCGGCGCGCCCGCGGCGCGGACCGGTGTCGGGACGTCCGGCCCTGGCGGGCCGAGCCGTGCGGTGGCTGGCATGGTGGAAGGTGCGAGAGCGGAGGTATCCCGTGTCCATGAAGAAGCGGTGGAAGGACCTGACGCAGAACCAGCGCCGGATGATCATCGTCGGCGTGGTCCTCGAAGGCATCGTCAAGCTTCTCGCCCTGCGCGACCTCAAGCGGCGCCCGGCGGACGAGGTGCGGGGACCGAAATGGCTCTGGGGCAGCGTGATCGCCGTGGCCAACTCGGCCGGTCTCGTCCCGGCTACCTACTTCCTGCTCGGCCGCCGGCGCGACCACTGAGCCTCGCGAGAGGACATCGCTCCCTCGGCGGCGGGTCGGTTATGCTCGGCGTCGGCGTCGAAGCGGCGCCGTGCGGGTGTAGTTCAATGGCAGAACATCAGCTTCCCAAGCTGATAGTGCGGGTTCGATTCCCGTCACCCGCTCCGCTGCGCACCGTCGTCCGACACGGTCATCGCGTGTACCAGCTTCACCAGGTTGGCGATCAGGCCGATGACGCTGCCGGCCATCCCGATCGCCAGGACCCAGCGCGCGATGTCGTGCCAAGGGATCTCGCTGTCGTCGAACGCGAACGGGAAGACCTGCCACAGGCGCACCAGGGCGGTCAGGCCGACGAGCGTCACCAGCAGCTCGCCCAGCGGGCGGAACCACCGCCGGTCCACCACGACGTACAGCGCGTTCGCGATGATGCCGGCGACGATCGACGCGTTGACCCAGCCGAGCACGTGGGTCGTGTCATCGGTCAGGAACGGAACCGCGGCCCAGCCGGGCGAGACATTGACCAGGTACAGCAGCACCGCGTTGACCACGACGGCGATGCCGTAGCCGACGCGACGTGTGGCGACCTCTGGTCGCCGTGGAGTCGTGGTGACGGCCATGGGAGAACCTCCTCCACCCGCTCCGCCCTGCACCCCCAGCGTCGCGGACGCGGCCGGGCTGCGGCCAGAGGCGATGGTCCCCCGCCAA
>JAICLN010000036.1 GCA_025925615.1 Actinomycetospora sp.
AGAGCCAGCGCCTGGCTCCGTCACCGCGATGGACGTGACAGCCGTGCCGGCGATGGCCGGGACGAGGTACTTCTGCTTCAGCTCCTCCGAGCCGAAGCGGTGCAGCGACGGCGTCGCCATGTCGGTCTGCACGGCGACCGCCATGCCGACCCCGGCCGCGTCGCACCGCCCGATCTCCTCGGCGAGCACGACGGAGAACAGGTGGTCCGCGCCGCCGCCGCCGTAGGCCGGGTCGTACTCGAGGCCCAGGTAGCCCAGGGCGCCCATCTGCGCGAACAGCTCGTGGGCGGGCATCTGTCCGTCCCGCTCCCACGCGTCGACGTACGGGTCGATCTCGCGCTCGACGAACCCACGGACCGACTTCCGGAACGCCTGGTGCTCCGCGGTGAACGCCACCATCACTGGTCTCCCGTCGTGTCCTGCAGGTACCGGCGCGCCGGCTCCCAGCGGTCGAGGTCCGCCCCGGTCGGCGCGTAGAGCGGGATGCGCTGCGCGACACCGCCGAAGCGCCGCGCGAGGGCCGGGCCCACGTCGTCGGGTTCGGCGACGATCGCGATCGCGTGCAGCACCTCGTCGTCGACCAACTGCCCCATCGCGTCCCAGTCGTTCCGCTTGCTGGCCCGGTTGAGCTCCGTGGCGAGCTCACCCCAGCCGTGCAGTTCGAGGACCGCCGCGTAGGCCGGCGTCGAGCCGTAGAAGGCGACCTGGCGGCGCACGTCGCGCACCGAGGCGGCGAACTCCTCCTCGGTCGAGCCGGTGGCGATGAGCGCGGTGTTCGAGATCTCGAAGTCGCTGCCGTCGCGCCCGGCCTTCTCGAAGCCCCGCCGCAGGGCCGGCAGTGTCACCTCGTGCAGGTAGCGCTCGGTGGTGAAGGCGTGGGCGAGGAAGCCGTCGGCGACCTCGCCCGCGACCTCGGTCATCAGCGGCCCGACCCCGGCGAGGTGGATCGGCGGCGCGCCGTACGGGTTGGGCGGCGGGGCGAAGAACGGCGTCATCAGGGTGTGCGTGTAGAACTCGCCGCTGAACCGCAGCGGCTCGCCCTCGTTCCAGGTCGCCCAGATCGCGCGCACGGCCTGGATGTACTCGCGCATCCGGTCGGCGGGGCGGGACCACGGCATCGAGAACCGCCGGGTGACGTGCGGCTTGATCTGGGTGCCCAGCCCGAGCACGTAGCGTCCGCCCGAGACCGCGTGGAGGTCGTTCGCCGTGATCGCCGCGGTCATCGGCGTGCGGGCGAACGCGACGGTGATCGCGGTGCCCAGCGTGATCCGCTCGGTCCGGGTGGACGCGAGGGTCAGCCCCACGGTCGGGTCGTGCTGGGTCTCGGCGAACCAGACGGCGTCGTAGCCGCGCTCCTCGGCGTCGACCGCAGTGGCGACGAAGTCGTCGGCGGATCCGGTCACCAGGGTGGCGTCGACCTTCACGGACCCATCTCCTCGGGGGTGTCAGTGGTCTCTCGGGCGGCCAGGGTCACGAGCGTCGCGTGCGCCTGGACGTACTGCCCCACCTCGACGTGGACCGTCTCGACGACGCCGTCCGCGGCCGCCAGGGCCGGGTGCTCCATCTTCATGGCCTCGAGCACGACGAGGCGCTGGCCGGCGGTGACGGCGTCGCCCGGCGCGACGAAGACCTCGACGACGGTGCCGGGGACCTCCGAGACCGGGTTGCCGGCGACGAGGGCCGCGTCGCTGTCGGGCAGCCGCGGGCGGGTCCGCCAGGTCGTGCTGCGCTCGCCGTCGTCGACGTCGGTGAGGTCGCCGTACCGGGCGACCCGGCAGGCGCGCTCGACGCCGTCGTCCACGACCCGGACGGTGTCCGGGGTGAGGTCGCGTAAGGTGAGCGGCGCGCCGTCGAGGTCGAGCGCGGTGTCGCCGCGGGCCGCGCGGAGGCGGTAGGTGACGACGTGCTCGCCGTCGGGACCCGCCAGCTCGGCCCGGGCCGGCGGGGTGCCGCGCAGGAGGCGGAAACCCGGCGGGGCGTGGGGGTCGTCGGCGCGGCGTGCGGCGGCCGCGGTGGCGAGGACGGCGGCGAGGTGGGCGCGCGGGGGCGGCTCGGGTCGGCGCAGGTCGGCGTGGCGCTCGAGGAAGTCGGTGCGGGTGGCGCCGGCGAGGAAGTCGTCATTCCGGAGGGTTCGGACGAGGAGATCACGGTTCGTCGTGACGCCGTGGATCTCGGCGCGGGCGAGGCCGGCGGCGAGCTGTCGGGCGGCGGCCGGGCGGGTGCCCGCGTGGGCGATGACCTTGGCGATCATGGGGTCGGAGTAGGCCGAGACGGTGCCGGACGTGCCGACGGCGTCCTCCCAGCGCAGATCCGTGCCGTGCGCGTAGCGGTACAGCGGGCCGGGGGACGGGCGGTCGTCGTGGGCGGGGTCCTCGGCGTAGAGGCGGACCTCGATCGCGTGCCCGGACGGGCGCAGGTCGTCCTGGGCGAACGGGAGCTCGGCGCCCTCGGCGACGGCGAGCTGCAGGGCGACGAGGTCGACGCCCCAGACCTCCTCGGTGACCGGGTGCTCGACCTGCAGGCGGGTGTTCATCTCGAGGAAGAAGAAGCCGGCCCTCGATGCAAGCGGAGCGTCGTTGCTGGCGTCCAGTGGCAGGAAAGCCCCGTCGTCGAGCAGGAACTCGACGGTCCCGGCGCCGACGTAGCCGAGCTTCTCCGCGAGCGCGACGGCCGTGGCGCCCATGCGGGTGCGGAGCTCGTCGTCGACGGCCGGCGACGGCGCCTCCTCGACGACCTTCTGGTGCCGACGCTGGATCGAGCACTCCCGCTCGCCGAGGTGCACGACGTGCCCGTGGGTGTCGGCGAGCACCTGGATCTCGATGTGGCGCGGCGCGACGAGGAGGCGCTCGAGGAAGACGGTGTCGTCGCCGAAGGAGCGCTGCGCCTCGGCGCGGGCCGATCGGATCGCCTCGTCGAGATCGGCGGGGTCCTCGACGCGGCGCATCCCGGTGCCGCCCCCACCGGCGCTGGCTTTGACCAGCAGCGGGAACCCGACGTCCTCCCCGGCCGCGGCGAGGTCGGTGTCGGGGGTGACGAGGGCGTCGGGCAGCGTCGGGACGCCGGCGGCGCGGGCGAGGTCCTTGGCGGCGTGCTTGACGCCCATCGCCTCGATGGCCTCGGGCGGCGGGCCGACCCAGGTGAGGCCGGCGGCGGTGACGGCCCGCGCGAAGGCGGCGTTCTCGGAGAGGAACCCGTAGCCGGGGTGGATCGCGTCGGCGCCGGCGACGCGGGCGGCGTCGAGGATCTGCTGCTGGCCGAGGTAGGTCTCGGCCGAGGTCGAGCCGCGCAGGGCGACGGCGCGGTCGGCGTCGGTGACGTGCGGGTCGTGGGCGTCGGGCTCGGAGTACACGGCGATGGTGCGGATGCCCTGGGCGCGGGCGGCACGCATGACCCGTCGGGCGATCTCGCCGCGGTTGGCCACGAGCAGCGTCTGGATCAACGTGTTCCTCCGGGCCTCGGCGACGACGGGGCTTTCCTGCCACTGGTTGCAAGCAATTGAAGGGAGCACGCCGATAGGGCTTCGCTGGCATGGGGGGCCACGGGGCTCACATCCGGAACGGCGCGAAGTGCGTCGCGCCCTCGATCGGCGCGGAGTGCACCGCGCGCAGCGCCAATGACAGCACCGTGCGCGTGTCGGCCGGGTCGATGACGCCGTCGTCCCAGACCCGTCCCGACGCGTACACCGCGTTCGACTGCGCCTCCACGGCGTCCTCGACCGCCTTCCTCGTCGCGGCGTCCGTCGCCTCGTCGTACTCCCGTCCCGCCCGCTGCGCCGAGCGTCGTTGCACCAGGGACATGACCCCCGCGAGCTGCTGGCCGCCCATCACCGCGATGCGGTGGTTGGGCCAGGTGAAGACGAACCGCGGGTCGTACGCCCGCCCCGACATCCCGTAGTTCCCCGCGCCGTAGGACGCGCCGACCATGAGCGTCAGGTGCGGCACCGTCGAGTTCGACACCGCGTTGATCAGCTTCGCGCCGTCCTTGATGATCCCCCCCCGCTCGTACGCCGATCCGACCATGAACCCGGTGATGTTCTGGACGAACAGCAGCGGGATCGACCGGGCGTTCGCGAGCTGGATGAAGTGCGCGCCCTTCTGGGACTCCTCGGAGAAGAGGATGCCGTTGTTGGCCAGCACCCCCACCGGGAAACCGCCCAGCGACCCGAACCCGCACACCAGCGTCGTCCCGTACAGCGGCTTGAACTCGTCGAAGCGCGACCCGTCCAGCACCCGGGCGAGCACGTCGCGGACCTCGACCGAGCGCTTCGGGTCGCTCGCGGCGCATCCACGCAGCTCGGAGGGGTCGTACCGCGGCTCCTCGACCGGCCCTGGCGCCATCACCGAGGGCCACCCCAGCGATGCCACGATCCGCCGCCCGATCCGCAGCGCGTCGTACTCGTCGGCGGCGAGGTGGTCGGCGAGCCCCGACTCCCGGGCGTGCATCTCCGCGCCGCCCAGGGTCTCGTCGTCGACGTCCTCGTTGATCGCCATCTTCACCAACGGCGGCCCGCCCAGGTAGACCGTGGCCTGGCCGCGGACGAACACGGTGTACTCGCTCATCCCCGGCATGTACGCGCCGCCGGCCGTGGAGGAGCCGAACACCAGCGAGATCGTCGGGATCCCGGCCGCCGAGAGCCGCGTCATCTCCCGGAACGTCCGCCCGCCCGGCACGAAGAGGTCGGCCTGGCGCGGCAGGTCGGCGCCGCCGGACTCGACGAGCGCGACGACGGGCAGCCGGTTGCGCTCCGCGATCTCCAGGGCGCGCAGCTGCTTGGTGACCCCGATCGGCGTGATCGAGCCGCCCTTCACCGTCGGCTCGTTCGCGACGACCATGACGTCGACGCCGCTCACCGTCCCGATCCCGCAGATCAGACCCGCACCCGGCGTCGTGAGGTCGGGCTCGTGCGCGCCCGCGAGGGCCGCGACCTCGAGGAACGGGGCGTCGGCGTCGAGCAGCAGGTCGACCCGCTCGCGGGCGGTGAGCTTGCCGCGCTCGTGGTGCCGGTCGACGTAGCGCGTACCGCCGGCGGCGAGCACGGTGTCCACGACGGCGTCGACGTCGGCCAGGGCGGCGATCATCGCGTCGCGGTCGGCGGTGAAGGTTCCCGACGTCGGGTCGAGGCGGCTCGTGATCACCGGCGCCGGTTCACGATGCGAGGAAGGGTTCATCCTGACGTCAGGTGGCAGCGATGGTCCGTCGCTGGCGCGCGGGCGGGTCACGAATCCAACCCCAGGCGGCCGGCGATGACCTCGTCCATGATCTCGTTCGCCCCGCCGCCGATCCCCAGGATGCGGGCGTCGCGGTAGTGGCGCTCCACCTCGACGCCGTGCAGGTAGCCCGCGCCGCCGTGGAGCTGGACGGCCTGGTCGACGACCCAGTCGCAGGCCTCGACGGCGGTGTTCTTCGCCATCGCCAGCTCGGCGACGAGGTCCTCCGCGCCCGCCTCGTAACGCGCCAGGACGTCGCGCACGTACGTCCGCGCCACGGTCGCCCGCCGCGCCATCTGCGCGATCCGGTGCCGCACGACCTGCCGGGAGGCCAGCGGCGCGCCGAACGTCTCCCGCTCCCGCGCCCACGCCACGGTCAGTTCCACGCACCGCAACGCCGTCGCGTACGCCTGCACGGCCAGCGACAACCGCTCCGTCGCGAACCGCTCCATGATCTGCCGGAACCCGCTGCCCTCGGCTCCGACGAGGTTCGACGCCGGCACCCGGACCTCGTCGTAGGCGATCGTCGCGGTGTCGGAGCAGTGCCAGCCCATCTTGCGGAGCCGCGTGCGCGAGACCCCGGGGCGGTCGGTCTCGACGACGAGCAGCGAGATGCCGCGGTGCCTGGGGCCGCCGGTGCGCACCGCCGTCGTCACGTAGTCCGCGCGGAGCCCGGAGGTGATGAAGGTCTTCGCGCCGGTCACCACGTAGTCCTCACCGTCGGGTACGGCCCGGGTGGTGATCGCGGCGACGTCGGAGCCCGTGCCCGGCTCGGTGATGCCGAGCGATCCGATCAGCTCGCCACGCAGCGTCGGCCGGACGAACCGGTCGACCAGGTCCGCCGAGCCGCGCAGCGCGATGTGCGGCGCCGCGATGCCGTGGGTGAACAGGCCCGCGCACATCCCGCTGGACCCGCCGGCGAGGATCAGCTCCTCGGCGACGAGCGCGGTGTCGAGGTGCTCGCCGTCGCCCCCGGCCGCCTCGGGGAAGCCGAGGGCCAGCAGTCCGAGCTCACCCGCACGGCGGTGCAGCGAGCGTGGCAGCTCGCCCGCGTCCTCCCAGCCCTCGAGGTGCGGCACGATCTCCCGCTCGGTGAACCGCCGCACCATCGCGCGCAGCTCGCGGCGCTCCGGGGTCTCCCAGGCGTCGTGCGCGCTGACCGGCGGCGAACCCACGGCGGTCACCGCGACACCGCCGCCCCCGACCCGGCGAACCGTTCCCGCAGCACCCGCTTGAGCAGCTTGCCCGTGGCGTTGCGGGGCAGCTCGGCGACGATCTCGACGCTGCGCGGCGCCTTGAAGTGCGCGATGTGCTCCCGGGCGAAGGCGATCACGTCGTCGGCGGCCGGGGGCGCCTCGGGATCGGCGGGGACGACGACCGCCACCACCGACTCGCCCCACTGCGGGTCGCCCACCCCGACGACGGCGACGTCGGCGATCCCCGGGTGTCGGTACAGCACCTGTTCGACCTCGACCGGGTACACGTTCTCCCCACCTGTGATGATCATGTCCTTCTTGCGGTCGACGAGGGTGACGAAGCCCTGCTCGTCGCGGGTCCCGAGGTCCCCGGAGTGGAACCACCTATCGGCGTGCTGTCCTGAATCGCGGAACGCCTCCGCGGTCTCCTCGGGGCGGTTCCAGTAGCCGGCGAACACCGTCGGGCCCCGCAGCACCAGCTCGCCGACCTCCCCGACGCCCACGTCCTCGCCGGCCTCGTCCACCAGGCGGGCGTCGACGTGCAGGAACGGCCGCCCGACCGACCCGGCGTGGCTGACCACGTCGGCGGCGTCGAGGAAGAGCGCGGACGGGGAGAGCTCGGTCATCCCGAAGCCCTCGGTGAACGTCCAGCCCAGCGCCAGGAACCGTTCGATGACGGTCACGGGGCAGGGTGCGCCGCCGGAGATCGCGAAGCGCAGCGCCGGGAAGGAGCGCTCGCCGAGGTCGGGCACCCGGGTCAGCGCCGCCCACATCGCGGGCACGAGGAACTGGGTGGTCACGCCGTGGGTGGCCATGAGGTCGAGGAACCCGGCCGGGTCGAACGAGGGGACCACGACGACCGTGCCGCCCGCGTAGAGGATCGGCAGCGCCGAGAGGCCCAGCGCCCCGATGTGGAAGAGCGGGGCGGCGGCGATGGTGACGTCGGTCGAGGCGATGCCGGGGCCCGCGGAGAGCATGTTGACCGCGTTCCACAGCATGTTGTCGTGCGTCAGCACCGCGCCCTTGGGGCGGCCGGTGGTGCCCGAGGTGTACATGATCACGCAGGGCTCGCCGCCGCGGCCGGTCGACGGTTCCGGCTCGCGGCGCCCCGGCCCGTCCGGCGCCTGGCCGAGCTCCACCAGGACCGGGGCCGCGTCGAGCTCGGCGCGCGCGGCGTCGGCGAGGGGGGCGAACGTCGTCGAGCGGACCAGCACGGTCGCGCCCGAGTCGGCCACCACGTACGCGACCTCCGCGGCGGAGAGCCGCATGTTCACCGGCACCGTGATCGCGCCGAGCCGAGCGGCGGCGAAGAGCCACTCCAGGTACCCGGGCGAGTTCTCGCCGAGCAGCGCCACCCGGTCCCCGTGCCCGACGCCGAGGGCCGCGAGCCGTGCGGCCCGGGCGCCGATCCGGGCATCGAGCTCGGCGTAGGAGGTGCGGGCGCCGGTGGGGCCGTCGACGAGGGCCACCGCGTCCGGTGAGCGTTCCGCACGACGGGCCGGCCAGGCCCCGATGCCCTCGTCCATGTGCCGCCTCCTCGCCCGCCGTCGTGACCTGGGCTACTCTGCCCGTACGTGCGGTCAGTCAGCAAGGGGGTCGTGCATGGCGGGCTATGCGCGGGGCGGACGCCGGTCGGAGATCCTCGAGACCTTCACCCGGCACGTCGCCGAGCGGGGCTACGACCGCGCCAACTTCGGTGACGTCGCCTCCGAGCTCGGCCTCTCCAAGGGCACGATCGTCCACCACTTCGGCACCAAGGACCGGATGCTCGCCGAGGTCCAGGAGACCTACATGCGTGCCCGGCTCGCCGAGGCCCACGAGCTCTTCGACCACCTCCCGGACGCGCCCCAGCGGATCGCCGCCCTCGTCCACGCCGGGGTCCGCTACTCCGCCCGCGAGCCCGCCACCACCGTCGCGTTCCAGCGCGAGGTGGTGCGCCTGGTCGACCAGCCCGGCATGGAGTCGGCGCGGGCACTGCGCGACGAGTACCGCGACCTCGTCGTCGGGGTCCTGCACGACGGCGAGTCCGACGGCACCTTCGTCCCCGGCGACGCCCGGCTCCGCAGCCTGCAGATGTTCGGCTCGCTGCACTGGATGTGGACGTGGTTCGACCCGGACGGCCGCCTCGCGCCCGCCGCGGTGGCGGCCGAGTTCGCCCTCACGCTGCTCCGGGGCCTCGGCGTCGACGAGGCCGCGGCCCGGGCGGCTGCGGATCCCGCCGGGGTGGCGGCGGCCGCGGTCGACGACGTCGTCGGGGCCGCGCCGTCGGCGCTCAAGAGGTCGGATTCGGCCGTGTCGGCGCCGACCTCCGCGTGAGGCGCGGCGGCGTCACTCCGGCCCGCCGATGTCCTCGAGCCAGGTCTCGGGGTGCTCCCGCGCGAACCGGCCCATGAGCTCGGCGCACTCCGGATCGTCGAGGATCGTGACCGCCACGCCGTGCTCGGCGAGCCACGCGTGCTGCCCGCCGAACGTCCCGGCCTCCCCGACGACGAGGCGCGGGATGCGGAACTGGCGGATCAGCCCGGCGCAGAAGAAGCAGGGCGAGAGCGTGGTGACCATCGTGGTGCCGGCGTAGTCCGGCCGGCGGCCCGCCGCGCGGAAGGCGGCGGTCTCGCCGTGGGTGGCGGGGTCGCCGTCCTGCACCCGGCGGTTGTGCCCGGCCCCGAGCAGGGTGCCGTCGGCCGCGAAGAGCGCAGCCCCGACGGGGACGCCCCCGCCCGACGCGCCGAGGCGCGCCTGCTCCAGGGCGACGGCGAGCATCTCGTGCGGACCAGGAATCCTCGATGGCATTGTCACCCCCGGCACGATCGATGAGGCGACGGCGCGATGGAACACGACGTCCGTGGGGGCCGGGTCCGCGAGGGGTACATCACGCAGACCATGCCGTGCTCGGGACTGCCTCACGTACTCCTGATCTCCGGAGCGCCCAAGTCAACCGGCACGAGGGGTACACCTGCCAGGCCGAGTCGGCCTCCGGCCTGCGTGGCGTGCCCCTGACCACCGGCCGGCGCCGCGTGAGGAGGCCGATCCCGGGGAACACGGTGGCGTGCCGGAGCTCCCCGAGGTCGAGAACGCGCGCCAGGTGCTCGAGAAGGCCCTCGACCGCACGATCACCGACGTCGACGACGCCGACGAGTACGTCTGCCGCCCCCACAAGCCCGGCGAGATCGCGAAGGCGCTGGTCGGCGGGAAGCTCACGGCCGCGCACCGCCGGGGCAAGACGATGTGGTGCGACACCGTGACCGCGGACGGCGCCGACGGCCCCCACGTCGGGGTGCACCTCGGCATGGGCGGCCGGATCCGCGTGACCGGCCCGAGCGGCTCGCGGGAGGGCGACCTCGCCGGCGGGCTGCCGCGCAGGGCGAACGAGGCGGCCCAGAAGCCGGAGTGGGACCGCGTCACGATCACCTTCGACGACGGCGGGTCGTTGCGGCTCTTCGACAAGCGCCGACTGGGGCGGGTCCGCCTCGACCCCGACCCCGACGCCCCGGGGCCGGACGCCGCCGAGATCGGCCGCGACGAGTTCCGTGCCCGGGTCGGCCGGGGCACGTCGCCGATCAAGGCGCGGCTGCTCGACCAGGTGGTGCTCTCCGGCGTCGGGAACCTCCTCGCCGACGAGACCCTGTGGCAGGCGAAGGTCGACCCGCACCGTCCGGCCGGGGAGTTCTCGCCCGACGAGCTCGACGCGCTGCGGCGCGTGCTGCGCAAGGCCACGCGCCGGGCGATCGCGAAGGGCGGGGTACACACCGGGGAGGTCATCTCCCATCGGCGGCGCGACGACGTGTGCCCGCGCTGCGGCGCCCCGATGGAGCGCGGCACCGTCGGCGGGCGCACGACGTGGTGGTGCAGCTCCGAGCAGGCGTGATCGGGGTGGTGCGGCCTACGCTCTGGGCCCACCGTCGCCACCGCGGGAGGACACCGTGACCATCGGTCCGTTCGTGCCGAAAAGCCCGATGCCCGCGCCGTTCACGTTCGCCGAGCTCACGCCGACCGCGTTCCTCGACCGGTCGGAGCACGCCTTCGCCGGGCGCACCGCGATCGTCGACCCCGGCGCGGGGACGGGCGAGGAGCGGGTGGAGCGGCGGTTCACCTACCGGCAGTTCGCCGAACGGTCCCGTCGGCTCGCGGGCGTCCTCGGCGCGCTCGGCGTCCGGCCGGGCGACCGGGTGGCGGTCCTCGCCACGAACAGCCACATCATGCTCGAGGCCCACCACGGCGTGCCGTACGCGGGCGCGGTGCTGGTCCCGCTGAACACCCGGCTCTCGGCCGACGAGCTGGTCCACATCGTCGAGCACTCCGGCGCGCGGGTGCTGCTCGCGACCGCCGAGCTGGCCGACCTCGCGGCCACCGTCGCCGAGCGGGCCGGCGCGACGCTGCTGATGGAGGGCGACCAGTACGAGGACCGGATCGCGTCGGCGGCCCCGAGCGTGGTGCCGGTGGCCGACGAGCGGGGCCTGCTCGCGATCAACTACACGAGCGGGACCACCGGACGGCCCAAGGGCGTGATGTACCACCACCGCGGCGCCTACCTGCAGGCCCTCGCGATGGCGTACCACACGCGGCTCGCCCCGGACTCCCGCTACCTGTGGACCCTGCCGATGTTCCACTGCGACGGCTGGTGCTTCCCCTGGGCCGTGACCGCGGCGGGCGGCACGCACGTGTGCCTGCGCGCCATCGAGGCCGACGAGATCTGGCGGCTCCTGCGCACCGAGGGCGTCTCGCACTTCTGCGCGGCACCCACCGTGCTCACCATGATCGCCGGCGCGGGCTCGGCCGAGGGCGGGCCGGAGCTCGACCGCCGGGTCTCCGTGGCCACCGGGGGTGCGCCGCCCTCGCCGACGCTGCTCTCGCGCATGCACGCGCTCGGGATGGACGTCACCCACCTCTACGGCCTCACCGAGACCTACGGACCCGCCGTCGTCAACGTCTGGCTCCCGGAGTGGGACGACCTCCCCGACGAGGAGCGGGCGGAGCTCGCGGCGCGCCAGGGCGTCGGCAACGTCGTCGCCACCCGGCTGCGGGTGATCGACGAGACGAGCGGGCACGACGTCCCCGCCGACGGCGAGTCGATGGGCGAGCTGGTGCTGCGCGGCAACGACGTGATGCTCGGCTACTACCGCGACGCGGAGGCGACGGCGGAGGTCGACGCCGCCGGGTGGTTCCGCACCGGCGACCTGGGCGTGGTCCACCCCGACGGCTACGCCGAGATCCGCGACCGCAGCAAGGACGTGATCATCTCGGGCGGCGAGAACATCGCCTCGGTCGAGGTCGAGCGGGTCCTCGACAGTCATCCGTCGGTGATCGAGTCGGCCGTCGTCGGGGCCCCCGACGAGCGGTGGGGCGAGGTCCCGGTGGCCTACGTCAGCGTGCGCGAGGAGGTGGAGCCGGACGTGCTGGTCGAGCACGTCCGGGTCCACCTCGCCCGGTTCAAGGCGCCGAAGCGCATCGTGTTCGGCGAGCTCCCGAAGACGTCCACCGGCAAGATCCAGAAGAACGTGCTGCGGGACCAGGAGCGCTCCGGCTCCTGATCCCAGGCCCAGCGTCAGAGAAGTCGCCTTGCGGACACTGGGCGTCAAGGAAACCGGCGTTGATCAGACGGTCGGCTCCCCGGGTGCCGGGAGCTCCGAGCGCCAGGGCGGCGAGGCATCGGCCGCCGGCCGTGGCGTCGGGATCGAGGGCAGCGCGTCGGCCGGGACCGACACCTGCCGCAGCCGGCGCTGGGCCCCGGCGATCCGGGTCGCCAGGGCCTCGGCTTCGGCCTGCCGGCGCCGCGTGGTCCGGCGCTCGCGCCACCCGACGTGCAGCGGTGGTCCGACGGCCTCGATGACCGGCGCCGGCGTCGGTGCGGCGGTCGGTGCCGGGCTGCGAACGGTTATGACCAGTTGCGGCCGCCGGAGCGACTCGGTGGTCTCGTCAGGTCGGTGATGTCGTCCCATGGTTCCCCCCTGGGTCGGTCGACAACTGCCCTGAGGGTTGCCGGTCACGCTCAGATCACACATCGATCACGCGACGAGGTCAGCCGGTCTGGGCGCGTTGCGTGTCCGACGGGGCGGGTGGACCCGGGCTCGGCGTGGGCGCCTGCGATGTTCCCGGGGCAGGCGGCGACGACCCCAGGCCGGGCGTCATGACGACGCCCAGGCCGATGACGACCAGCGCCACGAGTGCGATGAGCAGGAGCCGCACGAGCAGGCGCCACATCGTGACGAACACCGCCGCGACCAGGAGGCCGAGCACGATGAGGCCTGATCGGTCGGGTGCGGCGTTCGCCGGAGCCGCGTCGGCCGCGGCGAGATCGAGAGCGAGCAGGGACGGCATGCTGGCCTCCGAGGCTTGTAATACGACTACAGCCTACGCATACTCGTTGCGGGACTCAAGTGCTCGGATGTCCGACCGTTTCGCAGTCGGGCCACCCGGCCGTGTGTCGGTTAGGTTGAAGCGCTCCGCCGAGTGACGGAGCGGCATTCCGAGCGGCGGGCGGGGCCGCGAGGGGGTAGCGAGGATGTGCCTGGAGAAGCCGGCCGAGCTGGTCGCGCTCTACGACGAGACGCCTCCGATCTTTCAGGCGATCCGGGAGTTGTTCGGTGTCCCGGACAGACCCGCTCTGGACGTCTCCTCCGTCGACCGCAGGACCGACGGCGGTGATGAACTTGCGGTGACGGCGGTGCTGGCCTTGCACTACATCCAGTCACTCCGGTATCTCGCACAGCCGGGCGTCCGGGTCCGCATCATGACCATCGTGAACACGAGCGCCTGTCTGCACTCGGTGCTCTCAACGCTCGCAGGCGAGTGTGGGCAGGGACCGGGAGCCAATCGCATCCAGCAGGCCCGCGACAAGATCGGGCTGGCCGCGAGTGCCATCGCCGCCGCGGACCTTTCGCACGGCGGCGACAACATCTACATGCAGTGAGGTCAGCGCCTGCGGCTACCCGACTCGTCTGACGACGTCACCTCTTCGAGCAGCGCCCGCCGGTGGTCCGCGATGCGGGTGGAGGTCTGAGCCCGCTCCTCGAGGTACGCGCGGTCTCTCTCGAGGACCTTGTCGATGCCCTCTCGGGCGATGTAGCCGCGGGCTGCCGCGAGGGCGGCGTCGCGCACGTAGGCAGAGAGCGTCCTGCCGGACGCGTGCGCGACGGCCTCGAGCAGCGCGCGCTCCTCAGGGGCCAGACGGAAGGTCGTCGGCGCCGGAGAATCGGGCATGAAGGGACTCCTCGGTGACCGGCCAGCGCAGGTTTGACCGAGGAGCGTAATACGCATTGCGCATACGCGCCAGCGTTGTTCCGCAGCGACTGCACGTGCGGGGGGCCGGGAGCCGAGCTGCTCAGACCCCGATCGGGAGCCGGTAGTCGTAGGGGAAGCTGTGCAGGAGTTGCCAGGCCATGATCAGTCGCGCCGCTCGGGACGGATCGCACTCCGCCGCGTCGGCATCACGACACAACGAGCTCACTCGGTCGTGGAGCGCTGCCGTGCAGTAGCCGAAGAGCCAGGCGTAGTACATCTGGCCGACATACCCCTCGACGTCGGCGTAGTCGCTTGCGGTGCAGAGCGCAGGTTCATCGCCGGCTGTCATCCGACGACCCCCTCTCGGCGTCGTGGCGCACCCTCGTGAGGTGCAACACGACACATGCTAGTTTCCGCTCTTGCAATCACCTCGTCTGTATCGAACGAGGACATGCACAGGTACTGGCTTGCATGGTGCATGGCAAGATCGTGAAACTTGCACTGAGACGCGAGGGGCTGCGGGGTGACGGGTCCGTCTGGCGCTGTGGGTCCTGTCGTCGTGCGCCGCAGGCTCGGGGCCGCGCTCCGGCGTCTCCGTGAGGACGCCGACATGAGGCTCGAGCAGGTCGCAGCGGAACTCGAGGTGTCTCCGGCCAAGATCAGCCGCCTCGAGACTGGTCACTCGGTCGCGAAGACCTGGGATGTCCGCAACCTGCTCACGGTGTACGGCGTCGGGGACCCGGAGCGGCGGACGCAGATCCTTGCGTGGGTCGAGGAGAGCAAGGCCTACGGCTGGTGGCACCCGCATTCAGATGCGCTGCCCGCAAACCTCGACTACTACATCTCCCTCGAGGCCGAGGCTGCGTCGGTGTCGCTCTATGCGCCGTTCGTGCCGGCTCTGCTCCAGACACGCTCGTATGCGCGGGCGGTCCTGGCCGACCTCTTCGCTGATGTCGACCGCATCAGTACTTCCGACCTGGATCGTCTCGTTGACATCCGGATCGAGCGCCAGGCGGCCCTCCGGCGCACCGAGAACCCGCTGACGGCGTCGGTGGTGCTCGACGAGGCGGCGCTCCTGCGCCAGGTCGGCGGTGTGGAGGTCATGCAGGAGCAACTCGCTGCCCTCCTCGCCGTCGATGGGGGTGTGGACTTTCGGGTCAGACCGCTGACGGCTCCGGTGCGCCGCTTTGCCCTGAGCTCTTTCTCGATCTTCAATCCACGGTTGGCGACAGTGGACCACGCGGTGGTCAACGTGGAAGCCGCCGGTACGGACTACTACGTAGAGGAGGCCACCGAGGTCCTGGGGTTCCAGAACGCCTACCGAACACTCTGGAGCGAGTCCCTCGATGCGGGGCACTCGTCTGATGTGATCCGTCGTCTGACCCGCTGATGCGTCCCCGAACTCGGCGGGAGAGAGGAAATTAGTTGAGCGTCCAGATCAGTCCGAGCTACCGCAAGTCGTCGTTCTGCGGAGCCGGCTCCTGCGTAGAGGTCGCTGTGCTCCCCAGCGGCGACGTCGACCTGCGTGACTCCAAGAATCCGGCGATTCCGCCGCACCGTTTCACTGCTCAAGAGTGGTCAGACTTCCTCCTCGGCGTGAAGGCCGGAGAGTTCGACCTCTGCTGAGGTCGAGCGGGGTCGTCATGCACGGTGACGGCCCCGCTCGCCGCGGTGATCGCGGGTTTTCGAGAGTTCATCAGAGTGTCGGAGTCCGAGTCGGATGTTCGAGTCGTTCGGTCAGGTCTTGGGTCAGGGGGCGGAGCGATGTGGTTCCCCGTTACCTGCCAGTTGATTGCGGGCCTCGGCGCATTTGCTGTCTCGCTGCGTCTGATGTGTCGTGACTACTGGGTTTATCGCGACCGTCTGAAGGCTCGTCTCCAGCTCCAGTCCTCCCTCCGCTTGTCCGGAGTCACAGCAACGGTCGAGGACGTCGTCATGCTCGCCAACGCGCTTGGGCTTCAGCGTCAGCTGTACGCGAAGGTCGAACCGACGCGCCAAGGCGCTCCGCCCGTAGCTGGACCTGCCACTGCTTCGAGGGATTCGATTCCCCACCAGAGACAGGCGCGACCCGCAGAGGTGGACGAGGCCTGTCAGCAGGGGCTGTGGGATCTGCGAGGGGGCGGACGTTCAGATGGCAACACGTGAGCTCTTCATCCCGTGACTGTGCGCTCCTCGCACGCCTCGATGAGGTCCGCAACCAGCAGATTCGGCGCCTGGAGTGCGGCGAAGTGGCCGCCACGGTCGTACTGCGTCCAGCGCACGACATTGTGAGAGCGCTCCGCGAGCCCGCGGATCGCGTGGTCCCCCGGGAAGCAGGCGACGGCGGTCGGGACGCCCGAGGACGGCAGCGGACCGAAGGCGTGCCCAGCCTCCTTGTACGTCCGCGCCGACGAGCCCGCGGTGCCGGTGAGCCACGTGATGGTGACGTCGGTGAGGATCGCCCGCGGGTCGATCGGGGTCTGCAGGGTCGAGGCGGGGTCGTAGTCGACGAACCACTCGAGGTCCCAGGCGAGCAGCCCGACCGGCGAGTCGTTCAGGGCGTGGGCGAGCGTCTGCGGGCGGGTGCTCTGGATCGTGGCGTAGCCCTGCCGCTCCTTCCACATCGCCCCCAACGCGTAGACCTGCGCCCGCTCGTCGTCGGGCAGGCCCGCCGTCGGGTCGCCGGAGGTCCAGTCGATCGGCGTGACCAGAGCGTTGACATGGACCAGCGCGACCCGCACGGGCGCCCGACGGGCCACGTGCGGTCCGATCAGCCCGCCCCAGTCCCCGCCCTGCACGACGAACCGCTCGTACCCACACCTGCTCATGAGCTCGAGCAGCGTGTCGGCGTGCCGATCGAGGTCCCAGCCGGTCTCGAGCGTCGGCCCCGAGAACCCGAAGCCGGGCAGGGACGGTGCGACCACGTGGAAGTGCTCGGTGAGCGCGGGCAGCACCGTCAGGAAGTCGGCCGGCGTCGAGGGCCAGCCGTGCAGGAGCAGCAGCGGCATCGCGTCGGGATGCGGCGAGCGGGCGTGGACCGCGTGGACGGGCTGCCCGCCGATCGTCGTCGTCACTTGGGGCCAGGCGTTGAGGTCCTTCTCCACGGCGCGCCAGTCGAAGTCCTCGCGCCAGAACCGGACGAGCTCACCGAGGTACTCACCGGTGACGCCGTACTCCCAGCCCGCCCCGACCGGCTGGTCGATCACGCGAGCGGCGTCCAGGCGGCGGGCTAGGTCGTCGAGGGCGGCCGTCGGGACGTCCACGGTGAAGGGCTGCAGCTCGCTCATGACGTGCAGCGTCGCGGGCGAGGCGGACGATCGCGGTCCGCCTCCCGGCGTCGCCGTCCACGGTGACGGCCCCTCGTTCGACCATGATCAGGTTTTCGTGAGCGTGTCGCGCCGAAATCTTGCGCGTGTCGCTCCCGAACTCGTGATCTTGGCGGGCCGGGGCTCCTTCGACCGGGGGTGAGGCCGCCTGCGACGGGCCGGGGCCCTGCCGACCGGGCGGGGGCGTGCCGAACCGGCCGAGGCCGACTCCGACGGTGCGTGGTGTCCCCCGACGGAGCGAGCGCGGCCGTGTGCGCCCGGATCGTCCGGTGAGGGGCTTTCCCCGACGTGTGGCGCTTGGCACAGTAGAGGCCGACGAGAACGGAAGGACGGTGCGCCATGACGAGCCCGAACGATGCGGCGCCCGAGCAGGTCATCGGCTCCCGGAGCGAGGCCGAGCGCGCCCGCCGGGAGCAGGCGGAGGCGTCCCTGCGGCGGGCCTCCGGCCAGGTCACCGTGCTCGAGAACTTCGAGCGGCGACTGAACCGGCAGATCCACGAGGCCCAGGAGGCGGGTCGGGACGACTACGTCCGCGAACTCCTCCAACGGCGCATCTCGGTGCGCTCCCAGCTCGAGGACATGCAGCGGCGGCAGCAGCACGCGCGCGACGAGGTCG
>JAICLN010000080.1 GCA_025925615.1 Actinomycetospora sp.
GACGCGGCGTCGACGACCTCGAGCTTCACCCCGGTCGCGGCGACGAAGTCGCGTTCCACCTGCTCGGCCTCGCCGGCGCGGAGGAGGCCGTGGTCGACGAACACGCAGGTGAGCTGGTCACCGATCGCCCGCTGGACGAGCGCCGCGGCGACGGCCGAGTCCACCCCGCCGGACAGCCCGCAGATGGCCCGGCCGGTCGGCCCGACCTGCGCGCGGACGGCCTCGACGGTCTCGTCGACGATGTTCGCCGGCGTCCAGTCCGGGGTGATGCCCGCGACGTCGCGCAGGAACCGCTCGAGGACCAGCTGGCCGTGCGGGGAGTGCCCGACCTCGGGGTGGTACTGCACCCCGGCGAGCCGCCGGTCGACGTCCTCGAACGCCGCCACCGGCGCGCCGGGGGACGACGCCGTCGTCGTGAACCCGTCGGGCGCGGCCGTGACGCCGTCGCCGTGGCTCATCCACACCGGGTGCTCGTCGGGCAGGTCGCCGTGCAGCCGGCCGGGGTCGGTGACGTGCAGGTCGGTGCGCCCGTACTCGCGGTCGCCGGTGTGCGCGACGGTGCCCCCCAGCGCGGAGGCCATGAGCTGGAAGCCGTAGCAGATGCCGAACACGGGGACGCCGGTCTCGAACAGCGCGGGGTCGATGCTCGGCGCGCCCTCGGCGTACACCGACGCGGGCCCGCCGGAGAGCACGATCGCGGCCGGGTCCCGTCCGAGCATGTCGTCCACGGAGGCGGTGTGCGGCACGACCTCGGAGTACACCGCCGCCTCGCGGACACGGCGGGCGATGAGCTGGGCGTACTGGGCGCCGTAGTCGACGACGAGGACGGGGTGCTCACCGCTGCTGCTCACACCCCCATTTTGCGCTACGCGATGATTCCGTCGTCCCGCGCCGGTCCCAGAGAGCGTGAACACCGTGACCACCGATGTCTGGCCGCTGATCCACGCCGAGCGCGCCGCCCTCGTCGCCGACCTCGAGCCCCTGACCGACACGCAGTGGGCGACCCGCTCGCTCTGCCCCGACTGGACGATCGAGGAGACCGTCGCCCACCTGTCCGCCGCCGCGAGCGTCGGGCGGCTGCGCTGGATCCGGTCGGCGATCGGGGCGCGGTTCGACTTCGCGGTGCACAACCGCCGCCGCCTCGACGAACAACGCGGGGCCACGCCCGCCGAGACCCTCGCGATCCTGCGCTCGAAGATCGATGCGACGGTGGCGCCGATGGGTCCGACGGCGGCGTGGCTCGGCGAGGTCGTGGTGCACGGCGGCGACGTCCGACGACCGCTCGGGCTCCCCACGACGACGCCGGTCGCCACCGCCACGACCGTCGCGGAGTTCTACGCCTCGCGGGACTTCGCCGTGCCGAGCCGCGCCGCCGCCGCGGGCCTGCACCTGGTCGCCGACGACGGGCCCTTCGCCGCGGGCGTCGACGACGATCCGCTCGTCACCGGCCCGACCCTCGCGCTGGTCATGGCGATGGCCGGCCGGGCGACGTTCTGCGACGACCTCGCCGGGCCGGGCGTCGCGACGCTGCGCGAGCGCTGCACCCCGGCCGCCCCCTGATCAGGCCGGAGCCCACACCCCGACGCGGTTCCCGTCCGGGTCGCCGATCACGGCCATGACGCCCATCCCGGGGAACTCCCACGGGGCGAGGAGCAGCACTCCCCCGGCGTCGACCGCCCGGGCCACCGCAGCCTCGACGTCGTCCACCGGCACGTAGGTCACGACGCCGGGTGGGTGCGGGTTCGCGGCGGCGGCCTGCCCGATCCCGCCCGCGAGCGGCGCGTCGGTCCGGACGAGGCCGTAGTCCAGCTCCTCGACGACGTCGATCTCCCAGCCGAACAGCCCGGCGTAGAAGGCACGGGACGCGGGGGCGTCCGCGGCGGTGACGTCGATCCACACGGCGGGTCGGGTCATCGGTGCTCCTCGGGGATCGGGGTGGGTCACCCCCATGTCGAGGCCGGGGAACGGTCCTCGACACACTCGGTGTCCCCGGCCGAGCACGTCGCGCACCGCGGGTCCGCGACGTCCCGGGCGTCGCTCTCCACCTCGTTGTCGAGGGAACATGGGCGCCGTCACCGTGCACGGCCTCGCAGGACCCGGAAGGCACCATGATCGAGCGCACCGTCGTCGTCGCGACCCAGGTCGGGCTCCACGCCCGGCCCGCTGCGGTGTTCTGCAAGGCCGCGACCGCCCAGCCCGCCCGGGTCACGCTGGCCACGGCCGAGGGCGACAGCGTCGACGCGCGGAGCATGGTCGCCGTCCTCGGGCTCGGCGTCCGGGGCGGCCAGCAGGTCACCTTGTCCGCCGACCCGGAGGTCATGGGTGCGCAGGCCTCCGTCGACGCGCTGGCCGAGCTGCTCGCCTCCGACCTCGACGCCTGACCCCCGCTCCGTACTGAGCGAAGGGCACCTTCGGTCGATCTACTCGACCGAACGTGCCCTTCGCTCACGTCGGGGGTCGGATCGGCGTTCCGGCGCGGGGCGCCCCTGGTCGATCTACTCGACCGAAGGTGCCCTTCGCTCGAAAACCCTCGGGACTCAGCGGCGGACCGAGAGCCCGACCCGCTGGAACTCCTTGAGGTCGGAGTAGCCGGTCTTGGCCATCGCCCGGCGCAGCGCCCCGAACAGGTTCACGGTGCCGTCGGCCCGGGGCGCGGGGCCGCGGAGCACCCCGGCGAGGTCCGCCCCGTGCTGGGGGACGGGCACGACGGCGGAGCGGGGGAGGTTGGGGTGCGCGGCGGCGGAGGTCCAGTACCACCCGCCGCCCGGGGCCTCGTCGGCGCCCGCGAGCTGCTCGCCGAGCATCACCGCGTCCGCGCCGCACGCGATCGCCTTGGCCATGTCGCCCGAGGTCGCCATCCCGCCGTCGGCGATGACGTGCACGTAGCGCCCGCCGGTCTCGTCGAGGTAGTCCCGACGGGCGGCCGCCGCGTCCACGAGCGCGGTCGCCATCGGCACCCCGATACCCAGGACCGCGTCGGTGGAGGTCGAGGCCGCCTGCCCGTAGCCGACGATCACCCCGGCCGCGCCGGTGCGCATCAGGTGCATGGCCGTGCGGTAGTCGCCGACGCCACCCGCGACGACGGGCACGTCGAGCGACTCGATGAAGTCCTCGAGGTCGAGCGGCGCCTCGCCCTCGTCGTCGCCGACGTGCTCGGCCGAGATGATCGTCCCCTGCACCACGAGGATCTCCACGCCCGCCGACAGCAGCGTCGGGGTGAGCTCGCGGGCGTGCTGCGGGCTGACCCGCGCGGCGAGGGTGACCCCGGCCCCGCGCACCCGCTCGAGGGCCTCCGTCAGCAGGCTCGGTTGCAGCGGGGCCGCGTGCAGTCGCTGGAGCTCGCCGAGGGCCGCGGCCGGGTCGGACGCCGCGCGCTCCGCGATCTCGGTCAGCGCCTTCTCCGGCTCCGCGTGCCGCGCCCAGATGCCCTCGGCATTGAGCACGCCGAGGCCGCCGAGCTCGCCGACCCGCACCGCGCTGGCGGGCGACACGACGGCGTCGGTCGGGTGGGTGAGCAGCGGGAGCTCGAAGCGGTAGGCGTCGAGCTGCCAGGCGGTGGAGACCGCCGAGGACGACCGCGTGCGCCGCGACGGGACGATGTCGAGGTCGTCGAAGGTGTAGCTGCGGTGGGCGCTGCGGCCCCGGCCGATCTCGACCTGCTCGCGCATGGTGGCCTCTCGGTACCGGGTCAGCGGCCGCCGTAGTTCGGTGCGACCGCCGTCATCGTCACGTGGTGGGGATGGGACTCGGCGAGGCCGGCCGCGGTGATGCGCACCATGTGCGCGGACTGCAGCTCGGCCGTCGTCCGGGACCCGGTGTATCCCATGGCCGCCCGCAGCCCACCGACCAACTGGTGGGTCACCTGCATCAGCGGCCCCCGGAAGGGTACGCGGCCCTCGACGCCCTCGGGCACGAGCTTGTCGTCGGAGAGCACGTCGTCCTGGAAGTAGCGGTCCTTCGAGTACGAGCCCTGCTGACCGCGGGTCTGCATCGCCCCGAGCGAGCCCATACCCCGGTAGGTCTTGTACTGCTTGCCTGCCACGAAGATCAGCTCGCCCGGTGATTCGGCGACACCGGCCAGCAGCGAGCCGAGCATCACCGTGTCCGCGCCGACGGCGATCGCCTTGGCGATGTCCCCCGAGGACTGCAGCCCGCCGTCGCCGATCACCGGCACGCCCGCGGGCGTCGCGACGGACGCGGCCTCGGCGATCGCGGTGATCTGCGGGACACCGACCCCCGCGATGATGCGCGTGGTGCAGATCGAGCCGGGCCCGACGCCGACCTTCACGCCGTCCGCGCCCGCCTCGACGAGGGCCTGCGCCCCGGCCCGGGTGGCGACGTTGCCCCCGACGACGTCCACGCGGTCCCCGAGCTCCTGCTTGAGCTTCGCGACCATCGCGGTGACGGCGCGGGAGTGCCCGTGCGCGGTGTCGACGACGAGGACGTCCACGCCGGCGTCGACCAGCGACATCGCGCGGGTCCACGCGTCGTCGCCGACCCCCACCGCGGCGCCGCAGAGCAGCCGCCCGTCGGGGTCCTTGGTGGCCATCGGGTACTGCTCGGTCTTGACGAAGTCCTTGACCGTGATGAGGCCGCGCAGGATGCCCGCGCCGTCCACGAGGGGGAGCTTCTCCACCTTGCGGCGACGGAGCAGCCCGAGGGCCGCCTCCGCGGTGACCCCGACCTGCGCGGTGACGAGGTCGGTCGAGGTCATCACCTCGCGCACCTTGCGGGTGTGGTCGACCTCGAAGCGCATGTCGCGGTTGGTGATGATGCCCACGAGCCGGCCCGCCGGGTCGGTCACCGGCAGGCCCGAGATGCGGAAGCGGGCGCAGAGCGCGTCGACGTCGGCGAGGGTGTCGTCGGGCGAGCAGGTGACCGGATCGGTCACCATCCCCGCCTCCGAGCGCTTGACCACCTCGGCCTGCGCGGCCTGCTCCTCGGCGGGCAGATTGCGGTGCAGCACGCCCATGCCGCCGTGGCGGGCCATCGCGATCGCCATCCGCGCCTCGGTGACCGTGTCCATCGCGGAGCTGACCAGCGGGATCCGCAGCGAGACGTTCCGGGAGAGGCGCGCCGACGTGTCCGCCTCGGAGGGCACGACGTCCGACTCGGCGGGCAGCAGGAGGACATCGTCGAACGTCAGGCCGAGCAGGCCGAACTTCTCCGGTACGCCGGAGTCCGTCAGCACCATGACACCGATGCTAGTCGTGCCCTCGGCGTGATCCTCCAGTCGCAGCGGCCGGGCCGGGACGATCAGCGCACGGACGCGCCGCTCGGGGCCCCGCCGCGCGCGGCCCGGCGACCGGTAGGTTCGGGGGCGTGCCGTACGAAGCCCTGCCGCCGGACCCGTTCGCGGGCGACCCGTCGGACCCCTCCCGGATGCTGGACGCGTTGCACGACGTCACCGCGCCGGAGGACCTGCCGCTGGACGAGGAGGAGCGCGACGAGGTCGTCGCCGACCTCGGCGACCTGGCGGTCTTCCAGGCCCTGCTCGCGCCCCGGGGGATCCGTGGCGTCGTCGTGGACTGCGAGGACTGCGAGGAGCAGCACTTCCACGACTGGGACCTGCTGCGGGCGAGCCTGCAGCAGCTGCTCGAGGAGGGCCACATGCGCCCCCACGAGCCCCCGTTCGACCCGGACCCGGCCGCCTACGTGACGTGGGAGTACTGCCGCGGCTTCGCGGACGCGACGCTCGCGGAGCAGTAGCTCCCGCAGGACCCGAGAACGACGACGGGCCCGGCTCCCCCGAGGGGGAACCGGGCCCGTTCGTTCGTGTGCCTAGTTCGACGGCGCGGGCGCCACCGGAGTGGTGGTCTCCGGCTGGGGCGGCGGGGGCGGGGTCGCCGCCTTCTGCTGCTCGCTCGTGGTCGAGGGATCCGCCGGAGCCGCCGGGTCGGCCGGCTGGCTGCCGGCCGCGGGTCCAGCGGGAGCCTGCGGCTTCTGCTTCTGCCTCTGCCGGTCCTTCTTCGCCTGCGTCGAGCCCTCGGCGCTGCTGGCCGGCGGCTCCGCCGTCGGACTCGCCGACTGCGCCGGGGCCGGCGGCGTCAGCGACTTGATCGCTTCCTCACGCTGCTGCTGCAGCGCCGGCTGGTCCTCCGGCTGCGCGGCCTGGATCTGGCCGGCGGCGCTCTGGAGCAGCGACTGCGCCTTCGCCGGGTTGCCGGCGCGGATCGCCTGGTTCGCCTCGTCGATCGTCGCGCGGGCCTGCTGGGCCTTCGTGGCGTGGTCCGCCTGCTGCGAGAAGAAGACCTTCGTCAGCCCGAACATCGAGTCGCCGGGCTGGGCGCCGTGGACCGCGACCGTCAGCCCCGCGAGCGCGACGGCCACGGCGGCCGCGGCCACCGCGAACGGCATCCGCCGACGGGCCCGACCGGCCCGGCGATCCCGTGCCGCGTGCCCGGCCTCGACGGCCTCGGCCGCCTCGTCCAGCGACACCAGCTCGGGCATCGGGTCGGCCTCGATGTCGGCCTTCCACGCGGCCAGGATCGCGGCGAGGTCGTCGTCGTCCTGCCCCGGTCGACCGAAGACGTCCTCGTGACTGCCGAAGCCGCCGGAGATCGCACCGCCGGCGATGGCGTCGAGCAGGGCGTCGTCGGCACGCACCGCGGCGAGGTCCACCGGCCCGTCGACGAGATCGTCACCAGCACCGAAAGCGCGGTGACCACCCACCTAACTCACCTCTTCCGAGATCGCGGACACGGCGGTCCGCAGTTTCGACAGTGCGCGGTGCTGTGCCACCCGGACCGCACCGGGTGTGGACTCGACCGCTTCCGCGGTCTCCTCCGCCGAGAGCCCAACGACGACACGCAGCACCAGGATTTCCCGCTGTTTGGGTGGCAGTGTGTCGAGCAATTGACCCATTTGGACCGACAGCGCGCCGTTCAGTGCACGTTGCTCTGGTCCATCGTGGGGATCGAGCTCTTCGGGCAGCTCGGAGACGGGTTCGGACTTGTTCCGCGCCACCGAGCGATGGGCGTCGACCACCTTGTGCGCCGCGATCCCGTAGACGAAGGCGAGGAACGGACGGCCCTGATCGCGGTAGCCGGGCAGCGCTGTCAGCACGGCGAGGCACACCTCCTGGGCCACGTCGTCGGCCGAGACCGACGACCGTTCCTGCCGACCGATCCTCGCGCGGCAGTAGCGCACGACGAGCGGACGGATGATCGCGAGGACACGATTGAGAGCCGAGCGGTCGCCGTCGTTGGCGGCAGCCACCAGCCTCTCGAGGTCGTTCCCTGCTTCCGTCATCGCTCCCCGTGGCCCCGGCGTTACTCGCGGCGGTGTAACCCGGAGGTCCACCTCGTTGCGCCGTGCCACCGCAGTGGGTGGCGCGGACGGGTCACCGTACCGCTCCGGCATCTGGCCCGCGCCATGTCCGCCGGTTGGGTTCGCCCGATCCGGCACACGCCAGCGGTCCGCGGCGCGGTGGACCGCACGCGGTGTTCCGATCGCTGGAGTGGGCAGATCGTCCGGGGTGGACTGCGACCCCGGGCGGAGGCGGGAGGGGTCGTCGACCCCGGGGAAGGACGTCGACATCGGCCCGGTGGCGGGCGGCCGCGCAACTCGGAGCGGCTGCACGCGCACCGGGCGGGGCCGGGCGGTCAGGAGACCAGGCCGCGGCGGAAGCCGTGGGCCACGGCCTGCGCCCGATCGCGCACGCCCAGCTTGCGGAACAACCGCCGGGCGTGGGTCTTCACCGTGTCCTCGGACAGGTAGAGCTCGCGGCCGATCTGCCCGTTGCTCTTCCCCTGCGCCATCCCCCGGAGCACCTGCAGCTCGCGCTCGGTGAGCTGCACGCCGGAGTCGGACGGCGTGCGGGGCGCCGGCACCGAGGTGCTGGCGAGGGTGTGGGCCAGGGCGGCGACGAGCTCCGGCCGGGACGCGTCCCAGCGCAGGTAGCCGCGCGCGCCACCGGCGATGGCGGCCGCGATGCTGCCGGAGTCGTCGGGGGCGCCGAAGACGATGACGTTCGCCTGGGGGTGCGCGGCGACGAGCCGACGGGTCGCCTCGACCCCGGTCGGCACGGCGCGCTGGGTCCCCACGAGGACGACGTCGACGCTCTGGCGGGAAAAACGGGTGAGCAGCTCGTCGCCGTGGGCGACGCAGTCGATGCGGTGGACTCCGGGGACGGCCGACATCACGCGGGTCAGTCCTTCACGCACACTGCGGCGGTCGTCGCAGATCAGGACCGTCGTCACGGAAGCTCCTCCCTGCAGCGTTCCTGCAGACGGTTGGCGGGCACTACTGGTCATCGGCGCCCCTCCCGGAGACCTTGAGTCGGATCCGTGGTTTTCCCGTGTCGGATCTGCGACCCGTGCCATGCCTGCTCCCTCATCCCGTGTCCCGGGGTGGCCGGCCGGACGTCCTCCGGTGACGGTCACGCCCATCCCCCTCATCGAACAACGGCCCCGGAGCGGACCGGTCACGCCCGACCCAACACCTGCAGCCTCGCCTTCCGCCACCCACACGGAGCACCGGCCACGCTTTGCTTCCGGCATGATCACGGATGGTGGCTGAATCGGCAAGTCCCGTCACCGTACGGAATCGACCCCCCGACGATTGCCGGGCCTCCCTCCTGCATCCGGACGACCGTCCGGTCGGGGCCCTACCCAGGGGGACGGCTCACATCCATACGTCTTGTACCGCCCGGTCCCCCGGTCATAGGGTCGCGGCAAGGTCGCCCTCTGCGCGGCCGCGGGCACGCACGGTCACCGGACCGGAACGACCCGAGCCCGTGGTGGGAACCACTCCGGGGGCCTGGCGACAGCGTGGTCCCCGGGCGGGACCGCCACCGTCGCCGACGAGGAGGTGGTCGAGATGGCCGACGTCCGTCGACTCCCCGGCCCGAACGCGGATCTCTGGGACTGGCAGCTCCACGCGGCGTGCCGTGGCATGGACAGCCAGTTCTTCTTCCACCCCGACGGCGAGCGCGGGCCGGCCCGGGCCAGCCGCGAGCGCCGCGCCAAGGCCGTGTGTGAGAGCTGCCCCGTCATGGAGCCGTGCCGCCGCCACGCGCTGGCCGCGGGCGAGCCCTACGGCATCTGGGGCGGGCTCTCGGAGTCCGAGCGCTCCGCCGCCGGCGGTGGGCGCCGCCCGAGCGTCGCCGTGCGCGACGTCGTCATCGGATAGACCGCGGGGACGAACGGCCCGTCCGTCACCGAAGAAGGTGACGAACGGGCCGTTCGTGGGTCCGGGAGGGGACTCAGTGCCCGTGACCGTGCCCGTGGCCGTGGCCACCGGCCGGAGCGGTCTCCTGCTCCTCGGGCTGGTCGACGATCGCGCTCTCGGTGGTGAGCACCATGCGCGCGATCGAGACCGCGTTCTCCAGCGCCGAGCGCGTGACCTTCACCGGGTCGATGATCCCGGCGGCCATGAGGTCGCCGTAGGTCTCGGTCGCGGCGTCGTAGCCGAGCTCCCAGCCGCCGTCGGCGACCCGCGCGGCCACCACGGAGCCCTCGAGCCCGGCGTTCGAGGCGATCGCCCTGAGCGGCGCGGCGAGCGCGCGCCGGACGAGCGCGACCCCGGTGGCCTCGTCGCCGGTGCGGCCGAGGCCGCCCGCGAGCTCGGCCGAGGCGTGCAGCAGCGCCGCACCCCCGCCGGGGACGATGCCCTCCTCGACCGCGGCCCGGGTGGCGGCGACCGCGTCCTCGATGCGGTGCTTGCGCTCCTTGAGCTCGGTCTCGGTGGCCGCGCCGACCTTGATGACGGCGACGCCGCCGGCCAGCTTCGCGAGGCGCTCCTGGAGCTTCTCGCGGTCCCAGTCGGAATCCGTGTTCTCGATCTCGCGGCGAATCTGCGAGACGCGGGCCTCGACGTCGGTCTTGTCGCCGCCGCCCTCGACCAGCGTGGTGGCGTCCTTCGTGACGACCGCGCGCCGGACGCTGCCCAGCGAGTCGAGCCCGGCCTCGGAGAGCTTCAGCCCGACCTCCGGGTTGATCACCGTGGCCCCGGTGGCCGCCGCGAGGTCGTCGAGGAACGCCTTGCGGCGGTCGCCGAAGAACGGCGCCTTGACCGCGGCGATCCGCAGCGTCTTGCGGATGGCGTTGACGACGACGGTCGAGAGCGCCTCGCCCTCGAGGTCCTCGGCGACGACCAGCAGCGGCTTGCCGGACTCGACGACCTTCTCCAGCAGCGGGAGGAGGTCCTGGATGGAGCTGATCTTGTCGCGGTGCAGCAGGACGTGGGCGTCCTCGAGCACCGCCTCCATCGACTCCGGGTCGGTGACGAAGTAGGGCGAGAGGTAGCCCTTGTCGAACTGGAGCCCCTCGGTCACCTCGAGCTCGGTCGCGAGGGTCGAGGCCTCCTCGATGGTGATGACGCCGTCCTCGCCGACCCGCTCCATCGCCTCACCGATGAGGTCACCGATCGTCTGGTCGCGCGAGGCGACGGCACCGACCGAGGCGATGCCCTTCTTGCCGTCGACCGGGGTGGCGTGCTCGCGCAGCACCTCGGTGATCTTCTCGGACGCGGCGGCCATGCCCGCGCCGAGGGCCGTCGGGTTGGCCCCGGCGGCCAGGTTGCGCAGCCCCTCGGAGACGAGGGCCTGGGCGAGGACGGTCGCGGTCGTCGTGCCGTCGCCCGCGACGTCGTTGGTCTTGGTCGCGGCGGTCTTCGCGAGCTGGACGCCGAGGTTCTCGAAGGGATCCTCGACGTCGATCTCGCGGGCGATCGTCACGCCGTCGTTGGTGATCGTGGGACCACCGAAGCTCTTGCTCAGCACGACGTGGCGCCCCCGCGGACCGAGGGTCACCTTCACCGCCGCGGCGAGCTGGTCCACCCCGCGCTCGAGGGCGCGTCGGGCGGTCTCGTCGAACGTGATCTGCTTGGGCACTGCCCGTCCTTTCCGGTGCGACCTGGGGCTACGCACACCACCGCCCCGGGACCCCGGTGGTCGGGGCCACCGGGGCGGTGGGTGTGGGTCGGGCGTCCTAGTTGACGACCGCCAGGACGTCACGCGAGGAGAGGATCAGGTAGTCCTCGCCGTTGTACTTGACCTCGGTGCCGCCGTACTTCGAGAAGATGACGACATCGCCCACCGCAACGTCGAGCGGGATGCGGTTGCCGTTGTCGTCGACGCGGCCCGGGCCCACCGCGAGGACCTTGCCCTCCTGGGGCTTCTCCTTCGCGGTGTCCGGGATGACGATGCCGGACGCGGTCGTGGTCTCGGCCTCAGAGGCCTGCACCACGAGCTTGTCCTCGAGCGGCTTGATGTTCACGCTCGCCACGGGATGACCTCCACGATCTGGGGTCCAGCTGGTCACTGGTTCGGTTGACGGACCCCGGAGCCGACCCGCCGTCGCGGGTGCCGAGCCGGCTCCGGTGCCGTTCGATTGGCACTCTATCCCTGCGAGTGCCAATCCATCAACGAGGGTCCGGCGGGTGGGTCGCAGGTCGGAGCATCGTGAACGCGTCCGCCCCGCTGGCGTAGTACCGCCGCCGCGTCCCCACCACCTCGAAGCCCTCCGAGCGGTAGAGCGCCAGGGCGGGGACGTTGTCCGTGCGTACCTCGAGGAAGGTCACCGCGCCGAGCGTGTCGGCCCGCGCGAGGAGCCCGGCGAGCAACCGGCGCCCGACGCCGAGGCCCTGCGCGTGGGCAGCGACCCCGATCGTGTGGATCTCAGCCTCGGCGGGCTCCCGCGAGAACGACGGGGCGGGGAGCAGCGCGATCCCGGCGTAGCCGACGAGCTCGTCGGGCCCGTCGGCCCGCGTCAGGCGCGCCGCCAGGTACGGGTAGCCGGCGTGCAGCTCGGCGCGGAACGCCGACGCGGTCCAGGGGTCGTCACCTCCGAAGAGCTGCGCCTCGAGCCGTCCGCAGGCCTCGGCGTCGTCGGCGGTGAGGGCGTCGACGACGATGCGCGCGCCGGGCGGCAGCGGCGCGCC
>JAICLN010000157.1 GCA_025925615.1 Actinomycetospora sp.
CCCCATGTGCCCCTGATCAAGCCCGAGGTGGCCCGGGAACGACGACGCGCCGCCGACCCCGCGGGTCGACGGCGCGTCGGAGGTCGTGGCCGGGCTACTCCTGCTCGAAGCGCTTGCGGAAGCGCTCCTCCATCCGGCTGGTGAAGCGGCTCTTCTCCTTGTCACCGCCCGGGGGGGTCTTCCCCTCGCCCTCCGCGGCGGCCGCCTCGCCCTTCTTGCCGCCCGTGGCCGTGATCGCGAGGACCGCGCCGGCGAACATCAGGAGGAAGCCGACGACGCTGACGATCGGGAAGCCCGCGACGAACCACTGGAAGACCAGGCCGAGCACCAGGGCGACGACCCCGAGGACGAAGAGCACCACTCCCTGGATCCGCCGGCGCCGGGACGGACGGCGCAGCCGACCCCCGCGCACCGTCGACGCGAATTTCGGATCCTCGGCATAGAGCGCGCGCTCGATCTGATCGAGCAGACGCTGCTCGTGCTCGGAGAGCGGCATGGTTCTCCTCCGGCACCGGAACGAGAGCGGTGATCGACCCGGGTGAGTGGGACGATCGGCACATCATCGGGATGGCTGACCTCATCGTACGAGCCCTCCGGCACTCCGACTACCCGGACCGGTGTGTTGCCCCGACGATCATTCTTTCGGCCGGTGAGAAGCGCCACCCGACGACGCGCCGCGATCACCCCGGCGCGCAGCGTGGCCTCCGGAGTCGATCACGACGTCGTTCATCGTCCGACGGGTCGGCGGGCCATGACGTGGACGCGCGAGGCGAGGTCGCGCAGCGGGGGCGTGTCGGCCGCGAGGGCCTCGAGCGCGGCGAGGTCGGCGGCGCCGGCCGGACCGTCGGGGACCTCGGGCACGAGGTCGGCCAGGACCCGGTGGCCGCGGATCTGTTCGACGACGAGCCCGCCGTCGTGCTCGAGCAGCGCGCGGATCTCGTCGGTGTCCATCCGACGCAGCAGCGGGTCGCCCGCCCCCCAGCGGCCCGCGGGGTCGGTGAGCAGCCGCCGGGCCTCCGCCACCCGTCCGGCGACCACTCGGGCGAGGACCGCGGCCCAGCGCCCCGCGACGAGGATCGAGACCGCTCCCCCGGGTACCACCGCCGCGGCCAGGGCACGGACGGCGGCCGCCGGGTCGTCCACGTACTCGAGCAGTCCGTGCCCGAGCACCAGGTCGGCCGCGCCGCGCCGCTCGCCCGCGTCGTCGGGGACGTCGGGGACGTCGGCGAGCGCGTCGACGTCGCCCTGGACGGCACGGACGCGGTCGGCGACGCCCGCGTCACGGGCCCGGCTGCGCAGGACGGCGAGGGCGTTGGCGCTGGAGTCGACGACGGTGACCTCGCAGCCCTGGGCCGCGAGCGGCACCGCCCAGGTCCCGCTGCCGCCGCCGACGTCGAGCACCCGGGGCGCGGCGGACCCGTCGCCACGGGCCCGGATCGCGGCGAGCTCCTCGCCCAGCGCGGCAGCCACCACGTCGACGACGCCGGGTGCGGACGAACGTGCGGTCACGGCCACACCGTAGTGCGCACCCATCGGGGATCCGTGCGCCAGCCGGTACGTTGCCCCCGTGTACGTGACGGGTGTGCTGAGCCTCAAGGGCGGGGTCGGCAAGACCACCGTCACCCTCGGCCTCGCCGGTGCGGCCGCCCGCCGCGGGCTGCGGACCCTGGTGGTCGACCTCGACCCGCAGGGCAACGCCACCACGGCCCTGGAACCGGCCGAGAGCGAGACCACGATCGCGGACGCCCTGGAGAACCCCTCGCCCGCGATCCTCGCCGCGTCGATCGCCCCCAGCAACTGGGACGACTCCATCGACGTGCTCGTCGGGTCCGAGGACATCGAGCGCCACAACCACCCCGACCCCGGCTCGCAGCGACTCGGCCGGCTGTCCCGCCTGCTCGCCGCGCTCCCCCGCGGCACGAGCTCCGACGACGCCGGGCGCTCGCCGGCGGGCGTCCACCTCCCCCAGTACGAGCTCGTCCTGATCGACTGCCCGCCCTCGCTGGGCCAGCTCACCCGCTCCGCGCTCGTCGCCGTCGACCGCGCGGTGCTCGTGACCGAGCCGACGATCTTCGCCGTCTCCGGGGTGCAGCGCGCCTTCGAGGCGGTCCAGGCCGAGCGCGCCCACAACTCCCGCCTCCAGCCCCTCGGCGTGCTGATCAACCGCTATCGGGCCCGCTCGGCGGAGCACGAGTTCCGGGTCAACGAGCTCCGCGAGCTCTTCGGCCCGCTGGTGCTGCCCGGTGTGCTGCCCGACCGCACCGCGGTCCAGCAGGCCCAGGGCGCGGGAGTGCCGATCCAGCGTTGGGACACCCCCGGGGCCCGCGAGATCTCCCAGCACTTCGAGAACCTGCTCGGGCGCATCGTGCGGGCGGGCCACCGCTCCCGGGAGCAGGGGAAACCGCGCCGCACCGGCTGAGCCCGCTCAGCTCGGCCGGCGCCCCGCCACGGTCCGCGTCACCAGCGCGAGGAACAGGTCGGCCTGGCGCACCATGTCGTCGGCGTCGCGCTGCCCGACCCGGCTGCGCGCCCCCGCCTCGACCGCCGAGCGCGTCGCGGAGTTCGCGGCGAAGAACGCAGCCCACTCGCCGTACTCGGGGGCCACTGAAGCGAGCAGCGTCCACGCGTCGGTCGGGCGGGCCGACCGCCGCGACCTCGCCCGGGCCGCGAGCACCGCGGCCGCGGAGCGCAGGGCGGACAGGTGCGCGAGCCGGAACCGCTCGGCCGGGGTGTCCGCGCGCTGCGCCTCGCGCAGGCCGTCGCGCGCGGCCTCCAGCAGCGTCACGACCGACCGGGACGGGGGCGGACCGGGCGGGCGGGGTACGCCCGCTGCGGCCCCGGCGGGGCGGCGCCCGCGCGCCGGCCGGGCACGGGAGCCACTGCGGGGCGCGGGCGCGTGGCCCAGGCCGGTGTCGAACAGGCTCGCCGAGCCGTCCGTGGCACCGGGCGGGGTGAGGGCGTCGGTCGGGGCGGGGATCGTCGGGATCGTCATGGTGTCCTCCTGGACGGGGTTCTTCAGGTCAGCCAGCGGAGGTCCCAGACCCCCGGCCCGGAGCGCATCCGGAGCACGAACTCCCCGGCCGGGAGGTGCGGCTCGTCCGAGCGCCGGGCCAGCACCCGCCAGCACCGGCACCGGTCTCCCCCGATGGGCATCATCGAGCGGAACGGCCAGCGGGACTGCTCGATCCAGCGCTCCTGGATCTCGGTGACCAGGTAGTGGCTGTCACGTCGGTTCGGGCGGCGGTGGAACTCGACGGGATCGCCGTCGACGCACCGCACTCCGACCGGCGAGGGGCTTCGAACCATGCGTCCTCCACGGCGGCGCGCTCCCCCACCCCGCACCTCGCGGGACGGGCCTGTGCCTGCCACCGTGGGGAAGCCCGGCGGCGCCGGGTGCGGCGGACGCTTCCCCACGCCCACCGCACCCGGAGTCGAACACGTGTTCGACAGACACGAGTGAACCGCGCCTCCCGGCGCGCGTCAAGTCGGCCGGTCGGGTCGCCGGGCGGCCGTGCCACGGGCCGCTCTCGACGGGCGTGATGAGATGGCGCGATGGACGGGGAGGCGCGCCTGCGGGGGGTCCCGGGGCCGACGGGCCGCGGGGGCGGACCACGGTGACGACTGCCCCCGAGAAGACCCGCCTGGTCGACCTCCCCCCCGGCGAGCTCCCCGCCCGCCTCGACGAGGCCCTCGACCTCTACGTCGCCGCGATGGGCTATCCGCCCGGCACGGCGCGCCAGCGGGCGCCGATGTGGCTCGAGCACTCGCGGCGGATCGGCTGGCGGGCGGTCGCCGCGATCGACGAGCGGGACGCGCTGCGCGGCATCGCGTACGGCTACCCCGGCGCGCCCGGGCAGTGGTGGTACGAGGAGGTCCGCCGGGGCCTGCGGCGGGCCGGACGCCCGGCGCGGTCACCGGCGACGGGGCTCTTCGGCGCCGGTCTCGGACGGCTGCTCGGCGACGCCACGGGCCACCCCGCGACGCACACCGGCCCGGCGGCCGACCGGTCCGCCGATCTCGATCCCTGGCCGCTCGAGGGTGACCCCGAGCGCTACCTCGCCGACTACTTCGAGCTGACCGAGCTCCACGTGCGCACCGACGCGCAGGGGCACGGGCTGGGGCACGCCCTGCTGCGGCGGCTCCTCGACCGCGCCGAGGGCGGTCACGTCCTGCTCTCCACCCCGGAGGCCCCGGTGCCGACCCGGGCGTGGTTGCTGTACCGCCGCTGCGGGTTCCGCGACGTGCTGCGCCACCACCGCTTCTCCAGCGACCCCCGGCCGTTCGCCGTGCTCGGCCGCCCACTCCCCCTCGACCCCGAGCCGCGAGACTGAGCACGGGAGCGTCCGGCCTTCCCCGACGCGCCTTTCCCGACGACGCCGGGCGCGCCGCCGTCCGCCCGCCCGACGCTGTCGGACCCGCCTGGCACGATGTCGCCGTGCCGCTGTCCCCTCCCGTCCGGCCCCGTCCGGACCCGCCCCGCGCGGACCCGCCCCCGCGTCCCGCCTCCCGCCGCCGGTCGCTGGTCCTGCTCGCCGCGGTGCTCGCGCTGGTGGCGCTGCTCGGCACGGGGTGCGTGCGCGTCCGCGCCGGGCTGGCGGTCTCGCCGCAGGACACGGTGTCGGGGACGATCGACGTCGGGACCCCCGACGGCGCGCCGGGCGGCAACGGGCCGCCCCTGCAGGTGCCCTCGGACCTCTCGGGCGACGTCACCGTCACGCGCTACGAGCAGGACGGCTACATCGGCTCGCACCTGGCCTTCGAGGACCTGTCCTTCGACGACGTCTCGCGCCTGCTCCCGCAGATCAGCCCGACGACGTCGTCGGCGATCCGGCTGCAGCTGCGCCGCGCGGGTGACCGCGTGATCCTGTCCGGGCAGGTCGACCTCACCCGGGTCTCGCCCGAGAGCGCCGACGTCCAGCTGAAGATGGCGTTCCCCGGCTCCATCACCCAGACCGACGGCACCGTCTCGCAGGGCGTCGTGACGTGGACGTTCACCCCGGGCGAGGTCGGCGAGGTCAACGCCGTCGCCTCGTACCCGGACCCCAACGCCCCGTCGTGGGTGAGCTGGGCGCTGATCCTGGTCGCGGTCGTGCTGGTGGCCGCGGGTGTGGTGTTCGCGCTCGCTGCGGCGACGCGCCCCCGGGTGGACCGACGGGCGCGCCGCTGAGGCGCGCGGCCCGGTCAGTCCGCCGTCGGCCGGGCCGCGACGCCGAGCCGCTGCACGACGTCCACGACGGCGGGGTGGCGGTTCATGCTGATGTAGTGGATGTTCCCGACGCCCTCGTCGTACATCCGCTGCGAGAGCTCGACGCAGCAGTCGATGCCCGCCTCGCGGAAGCCCGCGGCGTCCTCGGTCAGCCGCTCGAGGCGCTCGGTCATCGCCTGCGGGAGCGCCGCGCCGGAGAAGTCCGCCCCGCGCTCCATCGCCTTCGGGTTCGTGATCGGCATGAGGCCCGGCATGATCGGGATCTCGCAGCCCGCGGCGGCGATCCGGTCACGCATCCGGAGGAACTGCTCGGCGTCGTAGAACATCTGGGTGATCGCGAACTCCGCGCCCGCCTTCACCTTCTGCACGAAGAACCGGGTGTCGGAATCGTCGTCGACCGACCGCGGGTGCAGGTACGGGAACGCCGCCACGCCGACGCAGAACGTCCCGAGGCGCCGGACCATGTGCACCAGTTCCTCGGTGTACTGCAGGCCCGCGGGGTGCGGGACCCACTCGGCGTCCTTGTCGTTGGGCGGGTCGCCACGGATCGCGAGCACGTTGGAGATGCCGGCCTCGGCGTAGGAGCCGATCACGTGGCGTAGGTCCTCCATCGACGCGTCGACAGCGGTGAGGTGGGCCATCGCGGTCAGGGTGGTCTCGGTCGCGATCCGTCCGGTGGTGCGCACCGTCCGGTCGCGGCTCGACCCGCCCGCGCCGTAGGTCACCGAGACGAACGCCGGGTCCAAGGGCTCCAGCGACCGGATCGTGTTCCACAGGGTCTTCTCGCCCTCGTCGTTCTTGGGCGGGAAGAACTCCACCGAGAACGTCGGCGTCCCACGTCGGATGCGTTCCGTGACAGTGGCCATCCGGTGACCATACGTGGCCGCCACCTCGACGGGGACCACTCGTGTGACGCCGCTCGCCCGGTTCGGTACTCGCCCGGCCGGGCAATCCGGGCGTGCCTACCCTCTATTCGGCGGGTGCGGCGAGAGGAGTACGGATGACGGCGGGCCAGACGCTCGTGACCCCGGACGTTCCCCTGACCTGGGACGACCCCGACGACGTCCTCGCCACCGTCGACGCCGACCTCCCCGCCGCCGTCACCGACGCGCTGCGCGGGTTCCTCGACGTCCGCCGGGCGACCTGTGACTCCCTGGCACCGGAGTTCGTCGACGCGATCGACGACCTGGCCGACCTCGCCCTCGGGGGAGGCAAGCGGTTGCGCCCCACCTTCGCGTGGTGGGGCTGGCGCGCCGCGGGCGGCCCCGCGGCGCCGGGATCCCCGCCGCCCGACGTCGTCCTCGACGCGGTGGCGGCCCTGGAGCTGATCCAGGCCTGCGCCCTCGTGCACGACGACCTCATCGACGATTCGCTGCTGCGCCGCGGCCGGCCCACCGTGCACGCGCGGTGGACCGCCCGGCACCACGAGCGCGGGTGGGCCGGCTCGTCCGAGCGCCTCGGCGCCGCCGTCGCGGTTCTGGTCGGCGACGTCGCGCTGGCCTGGGCCGACGACATGCTCCGGGCCGCGGGCCTCGACCCGGCGGCCCTCGAGCGGGCGACCCCGGTGTGGGAGGCGATGCGCACCGAACTGCTCACCGGGCAGTTCCTCGACGTCGTCGGGCACGCCACGGACCTCTCGACGCCCGAGGGCGTGCTGCGGATCAGCCGGTACAAGACCGCGGCCTACACCATCGAGCGCCCGCTGCACCTCGGTGCCGCGCTCGCCGGCGCCGACGACGACCTGGTCTCGGCCTACCGGCGCTTCGGCACCGACCTCGGCATCGCCTTCCAGCTGCGCGACGACCTGCTCGGGGTGTTCGGCGACCCGGCGGTCACCGGCAAGCCCGCGGGCGACGACCTGCGCGAGGGCAAGCGGACCCTGCTCGTGGCGCTGGCCCGCCAGCACCCCGACCAGGCCGCGGCCGCCCCGATCGAGCACGCCCTGGGCAAGCCCGACCTCACCGGGGACGACGTCCGGGCCGCCCGGGCCGCCCTCGAGGACCTCGGGGTGGTCGCCGACGTCGAGGAGCGGATCGAGGCGCTCACCACCTCGGCCCTCGGCGCCCTCGCCGGGGCCGACCTGGAACCGACGGCCCGCGAGCGGCTCGTCGCCCTGGCCACGGCCGCCGTCCAGCGGACCCGCTGATGGGCGCGCTCCGCCGGTCCGCCGGGTCGCGCCGCACCGTCGGACCGTCACGGCACGTGGTCGTCGTCGGGGCGGGCCTCGCGGGCCTGACCGCCGCGCTGCACCTGCGCGGGGCGGGGTGCGAGGTCACCGTGGTGGACCGCGAGCCGTTCCCCGGCGGGCGGGCCGGACGCATGGACCTCCCTGGGCTCGATCTCCCTGGGAAGGGGCAGCACGCCGAGAGGGGCTTCCGGCTGGACACCGGGCCCACCGTCCTGACGATGCCGGACCTCCTCGAGGCGCCCCTGGCCGCCGTCGGGGAGAAGCTCGGCGACCGGCTCGACCTCGTCCGGCTCGACCCCGCCTACCACGCGCGCTTCGCCGACGGCTCCGCGATCGACGTCCACACCGACGCCGACGCCATGGAGCAGGAGGTCCGGGAGAAGGTCTCGGCGCGCGATGCCGCGGGCTACCGTCGGCTGCGCGACTGGCTGGGCGAGCTCTACCGGGTGCAGATGGCGACGTTCATCGACGCCAACTTCGACTCCCCGCTCGACGTCCTTTCCCCCGACCTGGCCCGTCTCGGCGTCCTCGGCGGCTTCGGCCGGCTGGGACCGCGCATCGGGAGGTTCGTCGAGGACGAGCGCCTGCGCCGGATCTTCTCCTTCCAGGCGCTCTACGCCGGGGTCCCCCCGGCCCGCGCCCTCGCCGCCTACGCGGTGATCGCCTACATGGACACGATCGCGGGCGTCTATTTCCCGCGGGCCCACGACGGCGGGGGTGGCGGGGTCCGGGCGCTCCCGCAGGCCTACGCCGACGCCGCCGCCGACGCCGGGGTGGCGCTGCGCCTCGGCGTCGAGGTCACCGAGCTGGAGCGGCGCGGGAGCCGGGTCACCGCGGTCGTCACTCGCCCCTCGGGGGTCGAGCTCCCCGGTCGGCGTGCTCGCCTGAATGCGTCGTCTTCCGGCGACCAGCGGATTCCGGCCGACGCGGTCGTCATGACCCCGGACCTGCCCATCGTGCACCGCCTGCTCGGGCGCACGCCCCGGCGGGGGATGCCGCTGCGCTGGTCGCCGTCGGCGTTCGTGGTGCACCTCGGCCTGGACCGCCCGCAGCCCGCCCTCGGACACCACACGATCTCGTTCGGCGACGCCTGGGCGTCCACGTTCGACGAGATCATCACCGACGGCCGGCTGATGAGCGACCCGTCGCTGCTGGTCACCCGACCGACGGCGACCGACCCCACGCTGGCCCCGCCCGGCGGCGACTACGTCTCGGTGCTCGCCCCGTGCCCCAACCTCGACCGCGCCCCGGACCTCGACTGGGACCGCATCGCCCCGCGCTATCGCGACGAGCTGCTCGGCGTCCTCGCGGGCCGCGGGATCGAGTTGGACCCGTCCGCGGTCGTCGCCGAGCACCGCATCTCCCCCGCCGACTGGGGTCGCCTCGGCATGGCCGCCGGCACACCCTTCTCGGCGGCGCACACGTTCGCCCAGACCGGCCCGTTCCGTTCCGGCAACCTCCCGCGCGGCATCGAGAACGTCGTGCTCGCCGGGTGCGGGACGACACCCGGCGTCGGGGTCCCGACGGTCGTCGTGTCCGGCAAGCTCGCGGCGCAGCGCATCGTCGGGGACGCCGCGTGACCACCGGGGTCGCGCCTCCGAAGGGAGCCGCCGGCGAGCTCGACGCCGCCGGGATCACGACCCCGGAGCTGCGCGGCGCCTACGCCCGGTGCCGGGCGCTCAACGCCGCCCACGGACGCACCTACTTCCTCGCCACGCGGCTGCTCACCCCCGCGCAGCGCCCGGCCATCCACGCGCTCTACGGC
>JAICLN010000174.1 GCA_025925615.1 Actinomycetospora sp.
GGCCGGGGTCGGCAACGGCGCGGCTCAGCCGCAGCGCCCGGCGGCGCCGGTGCGGGCGACTCCGGTCGGCTCGGACGACGCCGGCGGCGCGAGCGTCACCGGTCGCGTCACCAGCCCCGACGGCCGTCCGGTGGGCGCCACGCTCACCGCGACCGACCCGAGCGGGCGCCAGATCGGACGGGCCCGCACCGACTCCGAGGGCTCGTTCACGCTGCGGGCCCGGCCGGGTTCGGCCCTGCTCATCTGCTCGGCCCCCGGTCACCGGCCGCGGGCGGAGACGGTGACGATCGGCGCCGGCGGGGTGCGCCGCGACGTCGTGCTGGAGCCGTCGGGGCGGTCGGCGCGGACGCCGGTCGCGGGCTCGTAGGTGACCGGGACCACTCGGCACGACCCCCCGGCTCCGTCCGAGGCGCAGACTCGAGGGTGATGAGCGAGCTCGCGACACCTCCCGTCCCGTCGGCGACCGGCCTCCCGGTGCTCGACCTGCGCCGCCTGCACGGCCCCGACCGATCGGTGTTCCTCGACGAGCTGCGCCGCGCGGCCCGGGACGTCGGGTTCTTCGTCGTCACCGGGCACGGGGTCGATTCCGCGCTGGAGGCGTCGCTCGACGAGGGGGTCCGGCGCTTCTTCGCGCTGCCGCCCGCCGAGCGGCGCGCGATCGAGAACACCGGCTCACCGCACTTCCGCGGGTACAGCCGCGTCGGAACCGAGCAGACCGCCGGGGCGGCCGACCAGCGCGAGCAGATCGACGTCGGGCCCGAGCGCGAGCCCCTCCCCCGCCGCGATGGCGACCCCGCGTGGACCGGCCTCGTCGGGCCGAACCGCTGGCCGTCGGCCCTGCCCGGGCTGCGTACCTCGGTGCTGGCGTGGCAGGCCGAGGCGTTGCGGGTGAGCCGGGAGATCCTCGGCGCGCTCGCCGAGTCGCTGGGCCAGGCGCCGGACCACTTCGACCGGTGGTTCGACGACGAGTCCCACCTGCACCTCAAGATCATCCACTACCCGGGCGGGACGGCGAGCCGCCAGGGCGTCGGCGCCCACAAGGACTACGGGTTCCTCGCGCTGCTGCACCAGGACGCCGTCGGTGGCCTCGCCGTGCAGCTGCCCGACACCCCCGACGGGCTGTCCGGCGCGTGGGTCGACGCCGTGCCGGTGCGGGGCGGGTACGTCGTGAACATCGGCGAGATGCTCGAGATCGCGACCCGCGGCTACCTGACCGCGACCCGTCACCGGGTGACGAGCCCACCGGCCGGCGTCGACCGGTACTCGACGGCGTTCTTCCTCGGCCCGCGCCTGGACGCCGTCGTCGAGCCCCTGACCCTGCCCGCGAATCTGACCGCCGAGCTCGGCGACGCCTTCGACCCCGCCGCCTTCGACCCGGCCCACGACCCGGACAACCCGCTGCACGCCGCCTACGGCGACAACGCGGTGCGCGGTTGGGTCCGCTCGCACCCGGACGTGGCGCAGCGGTGGGGTTGGACGTAGGTGCGCTCCGCGCTCGTGAGCACTTTCCGGGGTCATAGCCCCGGAAAGTGCTCACGAGGCCGGAGGCCACCTAGCCTGCAGGGTCATGAGCGAACTGGTGCACCTCGACGTCGAGGCCGGCCGCGCGACCATCACCCTCGACTCCCCCGCGAACCGCAACGCGCTGTCCGCCCAGCTCCGTCGGGAACTGCGCGAGCACCTCGACACCGCGCTCGCCGACGACGCCGTCCGCGTCGTCGTCCTCACGCACACCGGGACGGTGTTCTGCTCGGGGATGGACCTGCGGGAGTCGCGCGGCGCGGGGGCCGGGGAGGGCGTGCAGGAGTTCCCCGGGATCCTCGCGACCCTCTGGCACTCCCCCAAGCCGGTCATCGCCCGGCTCTCCGGCCCGGCGCGCGCGGGCGGGGTCGGCCTCGTCGCGGCCTGCGACATCGCGATCGCCGCCCGGGCCGGGAGCGACGGCGCGGGTGGCGCTGGAGTCAGCGGGGATGGCCGCGGCGCCACGTTCGCCTTCAGTGAGGTGCGCATCGGCGTCGTGCCCGCCGTCATCTCGGTGCCGGTGGTGCCGCGGCTGCTCCCCCGCGCGGCCGAGGAGCTCATGCTCACCGGCGAGACCTTCGACGCCGACCGGGCCGCGGAGATCGGCCTGCTCAACCGCGCCGTCGACCCGTCCGCCCTCGACGCCGAGGTCACCCGCTACACCGACATGCTCGCTCGCGGCGGACCCCGCGCCCTCGCCGCGACCAAGGCGATGCTGCGCCGCGCCCCGGCCGCCGACATGAGCGAGGACTTCGACGCGATGCTGGCCCTGTCGTCGGAGTTCTTCTCCTCCGCCGAGGGCCAGGAGGGGATGACGGCGTTCGCCGAGAAGCGCGCCCCGAACTGGGTCCCGCGAGACTGATCGGAATTTCTCCCGGTAGGCCCTCAAGCCTGATCGGGGGTCCGCCGATGGAGTGGTGTGTTCCCGCTCATGGACCGTCAGTCGTTCGCCCGTCCGGACGCCCCGACACCCTCGGGGCACGGCATCACCCGAGGGGGTACCGCCGTAGCCCCCGCCGTCCCGGCCGCGCGGTCACCGCACGCGGACCGGCCGGGCGCGCTCTTCACCCCCGCCGCCGGGCTCAACGTCGTCGGCGAGCACCTCTCGGTGCTGCTGGTCGACGCCGAGCCGACGCGACGCGAGGTCGTCTCCCGGTCGCTGGTGGGTGCGGGGGCGGGCAACGTCCTCGAGGCCGGCTCCACCGAGGAGGCCCGGGCGCGGGTGCTGACCGGCCCGCCCTGCGAGCTCGCCGTCGTCGACCTGAACCTCCCCGACGGCGGCGCCCTCGCCCTCGTCGGCGACCTGCGCGGGCAGGGCTGGCGCACCGTCGTCCTCGGGGGTCCCGACGATCCCGCGGCGGCCCGGGCGGCCTTCGAGGCGGGCGCGCTGGCCTACCTCCTGACGTCGTCGTCGGCCGCCGTCAGCGGGATGGCGCGGCGCTTCCTGGAGCCCGAGGCCTCGACGGCGCCGCGGATGGCCGGTGGGGCCCGCGTGCCCGGTGTCGACGACACCCCGTGCGAGCTCTCCTCCCGCGAGGTGCAGGTGCTCCAGTCGGTGGCCGATGGACACTCCAACCACGAGATCGGCGAGGCGCTCGGGCTCTCCGCGCTGACGGTGAAGAGCCACCTCTCGCGCATCGGCCGCAAGCTCGGCACCGGTGACCGCGCGCGGATGGTCGTCCTGGCGATGCGCGCCGGCGTGGTCCGCTAGCGATTCCCGAAGGCCCGGGCTCAGCGCACGTTGAGCACGATCACCAGCACGATGAGCACGACGAGGGTCCCGGTCACCCAGAGCCGGGCGTAGCGGCGGTCCACCCGCTCAGTCCTCGAGCGCGCGACGACGCTCGCCGGCGGCGAGGCGCCAGGCGACGGTCCGCTCCACCACGGAGTCGACCGCCGCGGCGATCGCCCAGCACAGCGGGCCGAGGACGCCGACGCCGAGGAGCACCTGGAGCGTGAAGTCGAGCTGGGTCAGCCACAGCTCGACGCCGTCCCACCAGGTCGCCACCACGTGCAGCACGGCGGACACGGTACGCGCGGGGCGGTGTGGTGACGGTGGCGGGCGTCCCGGCCGGGTTGACCCGGTGCTGCTCGGCGACGCCGTCGAGTTCGGCCGGGAGGTCATCCCGCTGGTGCGCGGTTGCGCAGCGCGAGGCCGGGGGCCGGCCGCGCGATCTCGACCGCGATCGCCGCCTGAGGCCACAGGCATCGCGGAGGCCCGCCGGTCCCGTTAGGTTCGGGCGCATGTTCGCCGTCTACGCGTCCGAGCCCAACGCCGACGACCCGCTCGCCTCCCTGGTGGTGGGCGAGCGGCCCGACCCGGAGGTCCCCGACGGGTGGGTGCGGGTCAAGGTCGAGGCCGCCAGCCTGAACATGCACGACCTCTGGACCCTGCGCGGCGTCGGTCTCGGCGAGGACCAGTTCCCGATGATCCTGGGCTGCGACGGCGCGGGGACGCTCGACGACGGCAGCCCGGTGGTCCTGCACTCGCTGATGGGCGACCCGGACTGGAAGGACGACGAGACCCTCGACCCGAAGCGCAAGATGCTCACCGAGTGGGCGCAGGGCAGCTTCGCCGACTACGTCGTCGTCCCGAAGCGCAACGCCCTCCCCCGCCCGGAGGGCATGACCGCCACCGCCGGCGCCGTCATGGGCACCGCGTGGCTGACCGCCTACCGGATGCTGTTCACCAAGTCGGGGCTGCGCGGCGGGCAGACGATGCTCGTGCAGGGCGCCTCCGGCGGGGTCTCGACGGCGCTGATCGCGCTCGGCCGGGCGGCCGGGATGCAGGTGTGGGTCACCGGGCGCACCGACGAGAAGCGCGAGCTGGCGCTGCGCCTCGGCGCGCACCAGGTCTTCGAGTCCAACGCCAAGCTGCCCGGCAAGGCCCAGGCGGTGTTCGAGACCGTCGGCGAGGCCACCTGGAAGCACTCGGTGCGCTCCCTGGTGCCCGGCGGCACCATCGTCTGCTCGGGCGCCACCTCCGGGAACCAGCCGCCCGCCGAGCTCGCCCAGATGTTCTTCCTGCAGAAGAACCTGGTCGGCTCCACGATGGGCACGCTCGCCGAGCTGCGCGACCTGCTCGACTTCGTGGCCACCACCGGCATCAGCCCCGAGATCGGCCAGGAACTGCCGATGACCGAGGCGACGAAGGGGTTCCAGTCGATGCTCGACGGCGAGACCGCCGGCAAGATCGTCTTCACCCGATGACGCCCGCTCGTGCCCGTGTTTTCCGCGTTTGGGATGCGGAAACACCGGCACGAGACGGGTCCACGTCGCACCACGCGGAATCCGCGATGTTTGATCTTGTACCGAGCAGGGCATGCCGATGGTCCGAGGGTTGAGCGAACAGTCCCGGTTCGGCACTGACGTCCGCGTCCCCCTCTTCGGCTCGATCCACCCGCGGATTCGCCGTGCCCGAGCAATCAGCACGCCACCGCGACGTGGTTCATCCGGCAAGCCACCGCGGGCCATCCCAGTGCCGCCACTTCGGTACGCCTCGGAGGTCTGCATGAGCGAGCGCACGAGCGCCTACGACCAGTACGCCCCCCTCCTCGAAGAACTGGCTGCCTGCTCCGACGGCGACCCCCGGCGCGACGAGCTGGTGACCCTGCTCGTGGACGCCTACCGCCCGGTCGCGCACAACATCGCCCGGCGCTTCTCCCGGCGCGGGGAGGCGGTCGACGACCTCGAGCAGGTCGCCGCCATCGGCCTGCTCCACGCCCTGCGCCGCTACGACCCCACGCAGGGTCGTGACTTCCTGTCCTACGCCGTCCCGACGATGATGGGTGAGGTCCGCCGGCACTTCCGCGACTCCGCCTGGACGATCCGCACGCCGCGCGGCGTCAAGGACCGCTACCTGCAGGTCGGTACCGCGTCGACGACGCTGTCCCAGCAGCTGGGGCGGGCGCCGACGGCGACCGAGCTCTCGGAGCACCTCGGGATCGACCGCGAGGAGGTCATCGAGGCCATCGCGGCGCACCACTCGTACCGCCCGGACTCGCTGGACTCCACGCTGACCGAGAGCACCGAGACGACGATGGCCGACGTGCTCGGGGCCGACGACCCCGACCTCGACCACGTCGAGAGCCGCGCCCTCATCCGCGACCTCGTCGGCATCCTGCCCGAGCGGGAGCGCCGGATCCTCGTGCTGCGCTTCGTCCACGAGCAGACGCAGTCCGAGATCGCCGGCCAGCTCGGCATCTCCCAGATGCACGTCTCGCGCCTGCTCAGCCAGACCCTCGAGCGGCTGCGCGAGCGGGCCCGCGTCCGGGACCTGAGCTCCGCTCAGCGTCCGGTCGCGGTCGCCAGCATCGCCTGAGCGCAGGCGTCGTTCGCCCGGAAGCTCAGGCTGTTCGTGCGGGGCCGGGTGAACGCGCCCGGCAACCGCACGGTGGTGTGCGGGCCGACGGCGAAGAGCCGCGGATGCGGCTCCTCGTCGGCGCCCGTCAGCACCCGGAAGTCCGAGGCGCGCACCGGAACCAGCCCGGTGGAGTGCACCACGACAGGTGTGTCGCGCCAGTCCACCCGCTCCGCCACGGCGTCGAGCGAGCACGGCGTGGCGCGCTCCTCGAAGCGCAGCGTCTCCTCGTCCAGCACGCCGTGGCGGGTCAGCGAGGCGAGCATCGGGTCGAGCGAGCGGCGCACGCTCGGTGACGCGAGGCGGGCGTCGACGAACGTCGGGGCCCGGACCTCGCCCTGCAGCGACGAGCCCGTGGCGACGAACTCCCGCGTTCGGTCGTCGATGTCCACCCGCACCGACGCCCCGAGGAACGTGACGTAGCCGGCGCGCGAGAGGGCGAGCAGCTGGCGCAGGCGCGGGCCGGGTGGGCCGCTCGCCATCGACGAGAACAGGTTCTGCCACCAGGACAGGTCGAAGGCCCGCGAGCGCGGCGTCAGCCCGCCGCGGCTCGCCAGCTCGCTGGAGGTCATGTACGCCGACAGCAGGGCGGTGAACGCTCCCAGCTCGGCGGTGTGCGCGGGGTCGACGTGGCGCGCGAGGTCGTCGGCCACGTACTCGCGCAGGTGCTTCTGCAGCGTGTCCAGGTCGGCGAACACCCCGTCCAGGGGCCGGTCGAGGCGCTCGAAGTCGAGCCGGTCGGACGCGGCAGGCACCGCCTCGGCGACCAGCTCCTCCCGCTCCGCGGAGTACCAGTCGACCGCGGCGTAGCGCTCCGCGAAGTCCTCCCACGTCGTCGTGACGCGGCCGGGGTGGCCGTGGTGGAGCTCGTGGTACCAGCCCCAGCCGACCTCCTTCGCGATGAGCGGCCACACCTCGTCGCGCAAGCTCACCTCGCCCCGCGCCAGCAGCTCCTCGACCTGGTCGGCGCCGAAGAACCGCGGCAGCGGCGGGCGCGGCCCGCGCAGCGTGTACTCGGTCTTCGCGTGGTACGGCACGCCGCGGCCGGACCCGACCTGCAGGTACACCTCGCGGCCCGACGGGACGTACTCCAGCCGTCCGCGCCCGGACCCGTCGTCGTCGGCTCCGTCTCCTTCTCCGGCTGGGACCTCGACGAAGCGTCCGCCGCGGCCCTCGTAGAGCAGCACCATGAGGTCGACGAAGGCCAGGCCCATCCCGCGGGCGATGACGGTGCGCCCGGGCGCGATGGCGTCGAGGTCGGAGTCGGTGGTCTGCTCGGGCGGGAAGTACTGCAGGCCGAGGCGGCGCGACGCCTCGACGAGGGCGGTCTCGTCGTCGGAGGGCGTCGCGTCGAGGTGCCCGGAGGCGAGCAGGACGACGTCGGTGTCGATCTCGACCGACGTGCCGTCGGACTCCTCGATGCGGACCCGTCGGACGTCGCCGTCGACGACCCCGGCGGCGCGCCCGCAGTGCAGGTGCACCCGCAGCCCGTCGGGGAGGGTGGCGAGCACCCGGCGCAGGACGAAGTCGAGGTAGTGGCTCTGCAGCTGGCGGGTGGGGAAGGTGTTCGGGCGCAGCCCGCGGAGCTCGTCGCCGACGCGCCCGTCGGGCACCGTCTCGCCGTCGAGCTCGCCGGCGCGGACCTGCTCGGCCCACTCGATGAGGCTCGGCCCGGGGACGATCGGGCCGGTGCAGGTCACCGAGTCGTCGGTGTACATCGTCACGTCGGCCGCCATGGAGTTCATCCACAGCAGCTCGGACTGGGCGGTGCGCCAGATGCGGCCCGCGCCGGGCGGGTAGGGGTCGACGAGGTGCACGTCGAGCGGGTGCTCGGCGTCGACCCCGTACTCCGGCGCCGAGGCCGCGAGGCGCTCCAGGACACCGGTGCCGCGCGGTCCCCCGCCGACGATCACCATCGAGCGCGCCATGTGCCGCCCTTCCCTCGCTCGTCGTCCGACGGTAGGCGCGACCCCGCGCACCCGGCCACTCGGTGTGACGCGCTCCGGGCTCCGGACATTCCCGACGGCGGGTTGCGTCCCGTTCCGAGCGAAGGGCACCTTCGCTCGACTAGACCGACGAGGGGCGCCCCTCGCCGGAACGCCGGCCCGCCCCCGGAACGACCGAAGGGCCCCATCGCTCGAAAAGAGCGGGCGAAGGGGCCCGTCGGGCAGAACAGCGTGGTCAGCGCTCCCGACGGTCCGGGCGAGGACCGCGGCGCTCCGGGCGCGGCCCGGCCGACTCGGACCCCGTCGCGCGGCGCAGGCCCATCGGCCGGCCGGCGACGCGGGCCCGTTGCAGCTTCTTCACGACCGGTCCGGGGACGTCCGCGGGCAGCTCGACCAGCGTGTGGTCGGTGCGGATGTCGATGTGGCCGATGTGCGCCGAGTCCAGGCCCGCCTCGTTGGCGATGGCGCCGACGATCGCGCCCGGCTTCACGCGCTGGTTGTGCCCGACGTCGATGCGGTAGGTGTCGGTGCCCGACCCCACGCTCCACGACGGCGCGGGCTTGCGGCCCTGGCCACGCACCGGCTTCTCGTCCCGGCCGCGCTTCTCGCCGCGCGGCGGCGGGGCGGGCAGGTCCTCGACCAGGAGCGGCTTGCCGCCCTGGACCATCTTCGCGAGGGCGGCGGCGAGCGCCGTCGGGTCGACGTCGTGCTCGGCGACGTAGTCGTCGACGATCGTGCGGAAGACGGCCAGCGGGTCGCCCCCGTCGTCGACGCCCTCGAGGGCCGCGGTGATGCGCTCGGCGAACCGGGCGCGGCGGCGGGCGTTGACCTCGTCGGTGCCCGGCACCGACATCTCCTCGACCTTCTGGCGCGTGGTGTTCTCGATCGCGCGCAGCAGCCGGAGCTGGCCGCGGGTGACGAAGGAGATCGCGTCGCC
>JAICLN010000318.1 GCA_025925615.1 Actinomycetospora sp.
AGCGCGGCGCGGACCGTGCGCCCGGACATCAGCACGTCGTCGACGAGCACCACGATCACGTCGTCGATCCCGCCGGCCGGGATGTCGGTCTCGGCGAGGGCGCGCGTGGGCTGCCGGCGCAGGTCGTCGCGGTAGAGCGTGGGGTCGAGGGTCCCCGTGAGGACGCTGTGGACCGGGTCCGCTCCGCCCGCGCCGGTGATGGCCGAGATGCGCTCGGCGAGCCGATGGGCGAGGTGGATGCCACGGGTGGGGAGTCCGAGGAGCACGACGGGTGCTCCGGAGTCCGCGGTCTTCTCGAGGATCTCGTGGGCGATCCGGGCCACGGTGCGCGTGACGTCAGCCGACGAGAGCAGCTCGCGCTCACCCTCGGCGTTCGCCACACCACCCGGCCCGGGACCACCCCGGCGCCGCGTGGGCACTCGGGGACCTCCTTCTCCGCCTCGCGGGACGGCTCTTAAAGGATGTCGGTGGGGTTGCGGACGAAGGTTATCAGCCACGGTGTGCGATCGATCGGACCGCCCGAGCCACCGTCGGCCCCCGACGGCGGGCGCTCCGCAGGCGGGCGATCACAGTGGGCGTCGGAGCGACGGAGACGCGAACCACCCGACCGGATCGGCGTGCCGCGGGACACACCAGGCGACCAGCGGTGGGAACCCGGCTTGACCTCGTGATCGCCCAAGGCGCATCATCACTCTCCGTATCGACTTCAGCGGGAAGCGTCGGACGGTCGGCCGACCGGCGCGTCGGGAACGGGGTGCCGCCAGATGGGCGACTATGCGAAGGCGCTGGGCGCCAAGCTTCGGGGAATCCGGCAGCAGCAGGGACTGTCGCTCCACGGTGTCGAGCAGAAGTCCGGCGGCCGCTGGAAGGCCGTCGTCGTCGGGTCCTACGAGCGTGGTGACCGCGCCGTGACCGTCCAGAAGCTGGCCGAGCTGGCCGACTTCTACGGGGTGCCGGTGGCCGAGCTCCTGCCCGAGGGACGTATCCCGTCGGGCTCCGAGCCCGCCGCTAAGATCGTCATCAACCTGGAGCGGCTGCAGGCGCTCCCGGCCGAGAAGGCGGGACCGCTCGCGCGGTACGCGGCCGCGATCCAGAGCCAGCGCGGCGACTACAACGGCAAGGTCCTCTCGATCCGCAACGAGGACCTGCGTTCGCTCGCGATCATCTACGACATGACGCCGGGCGACCTGTCCGACCAGCTGGTCGAGTGGGGCGTGCTGCCCCCCGAGGCCCGGATCGGCCGCGAGGACTGACCACCGGTTTCGAGCGAAGGGCACCATCGCTCGACTAGATCGGCGAGGGGCGCCCCTCGCCGGAACGCCGCGTCGCCCACCGCGAGGACCGAAGGGCCCCGTCGATCGATCTATTCGAGCGAAGGGGCCCTTCGTTCAATCGTGGGTGGGGCCGTCTTCGAGGCCGGCTGCCTCCTCCGGTCCGCCGTCCTCGGGTTCGGCGGACTCCGACGCGGCCAGCTCGGCGTCCGGCGGCACCTCCAGCCGCTCCCGCTCCGGGGCGGCCACCGGCTCCCGGCGGCCCGACGCCAGGCCGGCCAGCACCCCGTTGACGAAGCGCGGGGAGTCGTCCGTCGAGAGCTCCCGCGCCAGCAGGATGGCCTCGTCGATGGCCACGGCGTCGTCGACGTCGTCCGTGAAGAGCACCTCGAACGCCCCGATGCGCAGGATCGCGCGGTCGACCGCGGCCATCCGCTCCACCGACCAGCCCCGCGCCATCTCGCCGAGCGTGGCGTCGATGTGGTCCCGATGGGCGACGACGCCCTCGACCAGTGTCTGCGCGAAGTCCGACACCGGAGGCGCGTCGGCCCCCGAGATGCGCCGCCGGAGCACGTCGAGCGGGTCCTCGGCGCGGGCCTCGGACTCGAAGAGGATGTCCAGCGCGCGCTTGCGGGCCTTCGACCGCGAGCCCTTGCGGGCCGGGATGTCCTTCGTGGCCACCCTCAACTCGACACGCGGCCGAGATACCGGCCGTCGCGGGTGTCGACCTTGACCGTCGTGCCGGTCTCGAGGAACAGCGGGACCTGGATCTCGGCGCCCGTCGACACCGTGGCCGGCTTGGTGCCGCCGGTGGAACGGTCACCCTGGAGGCCGGGGTCGGTGTGGGTGATCTCGAGCTCGACCGAGGCCGGCATCTCGATGAACAGCGGCACGCCCTCGTTGAAGGACACCTGCACCTCCTGGTTCTCCAGGAGGAAGCGGGCCTGGTCGCCCACGGTCTGCCCGGAGACCGGGATCTGCTCGTAGTCGCCCGCGTCCATGAAGACGAAGTCGTCGCCGTCGCGGTACAGGTAGGTCATGTCCCGGCGGTCGACGTTGGCCGTCTCCACCTTCGTGCCCGCGTTGAACGTCTTGTCCACGACCTTGCCGGTCATGACGTTCTTCAGCGTCGTCCGGACGAAGGCGCCGCCCTTGCCCGGCTTGACGTGCTGGAACTCGGTGACGGACCAGAGGTTGCCGTCGATCCGCAGCACCAGGCCGTTCTTCAGGTCGTTCGTCGTCGCCACTGCTGCGTCGTCTCCTGTGCTCGAATCTCGTCCCGGACGGGACCGTGTCAGCCCAGGACCAGCAGATCCCGCGTCGACGCGGTCAGCGGTTCGGCCCCGGACCCGGTGACGACCAGGGTGTCCTCGATCCGCACGCCGCCGCGACCGGGGAGGTAGACGCCCGGCTCGACGGTGACCGTCATTCCCGCCTCCAGGGTAGCGGTCGCCGTCGAGCCCATCGCCGGAGCCTCGTGGATGACCAGTCCGACGCCGTGCCCGACCGGGTGGACGAAGTACTCGCCGTAGCCCGCGGCGGCGATGACGTCGCGGGCGGCGGCGTCGATCTCGGCGGTGGCGACCCCCGGCCGCAGGGCCGCGCGACCGGCCGCCGCGGCGGCGTCGACCAGCGCGTAGATCTCGCGCTGCCAGTCCGCGACGGCGGCCTCGGGCCCGACGAGCACGGTGCGCGTCATGTCCGAGTGGTAGCCGTCGACCAGGGCGCCGAAGTCCATGGTGACGAGGTCCCCGTCCGCCAGCGGGGCGTCCGAGGGCCGGTGGTGCGGGATCGCGGAGTTGCCACCCGAGGCCACGATCGTCTCGAAGGCCGGCCCGGTGGCGCCGTGGGCGACCATCCGCTCCTCCAGGTCCCGGGCGACGTCGCGCTCGGTGTGCCCGGCGGCGAGCGCCCCGGCGGCGATGGTCCCCGCCAGGGCGGCGTCCGCGGCCGCGCACGCCAGCCGCAGGGCGTCGATCTCGGCGTCGTCCTTGACCGCGCGCAGCCGCTCCACGAGGCCGGGGGCGCGGCGCAGGTCGGCGGCGGTGGCCGCGGTGAGGGTGTCGAGGGCGTCGACGGTGACGTGGGCGCTGTCGAACCCGACGGCCGCCGCCGTCGTCGCCCCGAGCAGGGCCGGACCGCAGGCCCGCTCGACGAGCAGCGGCAGGTCGGGGGTCTCGGCGCCCGCCTGAGTGGTGTAGCGGCCGTCGGTCGCCAGCACCGTGCGGGCCTCGTCCCCCGGCCCGTCCCCGGCGTGCACGAGCAGGGCCGCGTTCGAGCCGGTGAAGCCCGCGAGGTAGCGGACGTTGACCAGGTCGGTGACGAGCAGCGCGTCCAGGCCCGCCTCGCGCAACGCCGCCCGCAGCGCCTCCCGCCGCCGGGCGCCCGCCGGACGGGGATGGGGGGTCAGCGTGCTCGCAGCGGTCACCCCGGGAGCGTAGGACCGACGGGGCCGCCGGGACGTGACCCGGCGCACCGTACGGTGGGCCCGTGCGTCCCTGGGTGCTGCGGGCTCTGGTCATGACGCTGCTCTACGGCGTGGGGCAGACGTTGTTCGTCGCGCTGTCGTCACGGTTCGTGGACCTGACGCTGCTGTGGACGCTCCTGATCCTCGGCGTGCTGCTGCTCGTCGGGCTGGTCTGGGGCGGCGCCGAGGTGATCGCCGACCGCGTGCCGCCGGAGTGGAGCTGGCTCGTCGCCGCGCTCGTGACGGGACCGGCCGCGGGCCTGCTGAGCTGGATCCTGTCGATGCTGCTGGTGGACTCGGTCGGGGTCGAGGATCTCGGGTCGGCGCTGGTCGGCCGTGCCTCGTTCACGGTGCTGCTCGTGCTCGTCTCGACGGCGCTCGGGTCGCGGTTCGGCTGGCTCTCCCTGCGCCGCTCCGGCGACCCCCGGGCCGACCGTGACCCGGGCGCCGACGTCGACGAGCCCGCCGACGAGAACGCGGGCTCCCCCACCACGAGGTCCGGGACCCCGGACGGCGCGCCGGTCATCCCGGCCTCGACGGCCGAGCGCGTGGCCGCCCGCCGGGCTCGTCGGCTCGAGGAGCGCGAGCAGCGGGAGGCCGGGCTCGAGCCCGCGGCCGCCGCGCCGGTCGCGTCACCGCCACCCGCGCCGTCGCCGAAGCCCTCCCCCAAGCCGGCCCGATCCCGTCGCACCGGCGCGCGCGGCGACGACCCGACCCGCGTCCCGTTCGGCAGTGGCCCCTTCGCGGACCCGCCGTCGTCCCCGACGCCCACCCCGACCGGCGG
>JAICLN010000322.1 GCA_025925615.1 Actinomycetospora sp.
CGGACGGCCACGGGGACGGGCACTCCCACGGCTCGCGCGGGCACTCCGGCATCGACCAGCAGACCGGTGGCGCGGCGGACTCGATCGCCGCGCAGACCCTCTGCGACGTGCTCGGTGACGTCCCGCTCGGCGTCGGTGGCTCCTGCCCGTCGGGCTCGGGCAGCGACGACCCGTCGTCCGACGGGGACCAGGGGTCCGGGTCGTACGGGTCCGACGGCACCGACGGGTCGACGCACACGCAGAGGGCCACGGCGCAGAACGCCAGCACCCGGAGCGCCGCCCCCGCCACTCCGGCCCCGCAGCCCCGTCCCGTGTCGGCGGTCCCGGCCCAGCCGCAGCTGTTCAAGATCGGCGGATAGCGCGCTCCCGGCGGACTCCCGCCGCCCTCGGCCGGGTACCAACTCCTCCATGAGCGTCGTGGACAACGCGGTGTACCGGTCCGGGCACCGCCAGGCCGAGCCCGACTCCCTCGACGGCACCCTCGATCTGTTGCGCGACGAGGAGTCGCATGACCGGCCCGGGTCCGACTTCGCCTGGATCGGGCTGCTGCGTCCCGACGACGCCGAGATGGCCCACCTGGCGCGGGACTTCGCGCTGCCCGACCTCGCCGTCGAGGACGCGGTCAACGCCCACCAGCGCCCGAAGATCGAGCGCTACGACGACATCGAATTCGTCGTGCTGCGGCCCGCCTGGTACGTCGACGAGGACGAGGACGTGCAGGTCGGCGAGATCCACCTGTTCCTCGGCTCGGACTTCGTCGTGGCCGTCCGGCACGCCGAGGAGCCCGACCTGGCCGGCGTGCGCCGACGGCTCGAGGCCGACCCGGACCTGCTCGCGGTCGGCCCGCGAGCGGTGCTCTACGGCATCCTCGACCGGATCGTCGACGACTACGCGCCGGTGATCAGCGAGCTGCGCCGCGACATCGACGAGATCGAGACCGAGGTGTTCGGCGGCGACCCGGACGTCTCGCGGCGCATCTACCGGCTCTCCCGCGAGGTCATCGAGTTCCAGCGCGCCACCGACCCGCTGCGGGGGATGCTGCGCTTCCTGCTCGACGAGACCGACGAGGAGGGGGCCGACCAGGCCGTGATCGGCCTGCACCGCAACCTGCGCGACGTCGCCGACCACGTCGAGCAGGCGGTGGAGGCGGCCGACGGGTACCGCCAGCTCCTCGAGCGCCTCCTGACGGTGAACGCCTCGCTGGTCGGGCAGCGCCAGAACGAGGAGATGCGCAACCTCTCCGAGAACAGCCTCGCCCAGGGCGAGGAGGTCAAGCGCATCTCCTCCTGGGCGGCGATCCTCTTCACCCCGTCGCTGATCGGCGCGATCTACGGGATGAACTTCGACTCGATGCCCGAGCTGCACTGGGAGTACGGCTACCCCTTCGCGATCGGGCTGATGATCGTCGCGTCGGTGGTGCTCTACATCGTCTTCAAGAAGCGGGGCTGGCTGTGAGGTGCGCTCCGCGCTCGTGAGCACTTTCCGGGGCTATGACCCCGGAAAGTGCTCACATGCCGTCAGGCACCGGGCGCGCTCGGGACGGGCGGCTCGGCCGGCAGGAGGTCGAGCCCGGCACGGATGCCCTCGCCGAGCAGGCGGATGTCGTCCTCGGTGACGGTGAGCGGCGGCGACACCGCCACGCCCTTGCCGAGCCCCCGCACGAGCACCCCGACCTCGCGGGCGCCGCGCAGGAGCGCGTTCGGTGCGTCGGGCACCGAGGTGAGGACGTCGGGGGTGAGCTCGACGGCGGCGAGCAGGCCGGTCCCGGCGCGGACCTCGGCCACGTAGGGGTGATCGCGCAGCGGGGCCAGCTCGGCCTCGAGGACCCCCTCGAGCTCCCGACCGCGGGGGATGAGGTTCTCCCGCTCGTACACGTCCAGCGTCGCGAGGCCGGCCGCGCAGCACGTCGGGTGGCCGGCGTAGGTGGGGCCGTGGCGCAGCGTGCGCTCGCCCGGCGTCGTCCACCAGGGGGCCGCCACCTCGGGCGACACCAGGACCCCGCCGAGGGGCAGGTACCCGGACGTCACGCCCTTGGCGAAGGTGACCAGGTCCGGCTCCACGCCGAAGCGCTCGATCCCGAACCACGTGCCGAGCCGCCCGAACCCGCAGATCACCGCGTCGATGACCAGCAGGACGCCGTGCTGGCGGCACAGCTCGGCGATGCCCTCGACGTAGCCCGGCGGCGGGATGTGCACCCCGCCCGCACCGGTCACGGGCTCGATGACGAACGCCGCGATCCGCTCCGGCCCGATGTCGGCGAAGACCTTCTCCACGCCCTCGAGGTCCTGCGGCGCGACGGTGTTCTCGCCGGCGAGCACGCCCCAGCCCTCGCGGTTGGCGGGGATGCCGACGATCGAGGTCCCGTAGCCGTGCGTGCCGTGGTACCCGGTCTCGCGGGAGACGACGTGCACCCGCTGGTGCTCGCCGCGCGCCTGCCAGTACCCGCGGGCCATCTTCACGGCGGTGTCGATCGCGTCGGCGCCGCCGGAGCCGAAGAAGACCTTGGTCTCGCCGGGGCTCATCGGGGCGAGCGCCGAGAGCCGGTCGGCGAGCTCCAGGGCGGGCCGGTTGGCGATGTCGGCGAAGCACGAGTACGCCTCGAGCTGCGCCATCTGCCTTGCCGCGGCCTCGACGATCTCGGTCCGCCCGTGCCCGACGTTGGCGTACCAGAGGCTCGCGCAGCCGTCGAGATAGCGGCGGCCGGCCTCGTCGTACACCCAGACGCCTTCGGCGCGGTCGACGACGAACTCGTGGTCACGGACGGCGGCCATGTCGGAGAAGGGGTGCCAGAGGGTTCCCATGCCGCGATTGTGGCCGCTCGCGGGCCGCGTGGCACCCACCTAGCGTCGCAGCGGTGGAGGTCCGGCCGTGCCGCGTCGAGGAGGCGGTGACGCTCGCCTTCGAGCCGGAGGCCTTCGGCGAGCGGTTCGGGCTGCGGCTCGCCCCGGGCTGGGCCGTGCCCGGTGCGCTGGAACCGACCGTGGTCGCCCTCGAGGCCGGGATCGACCCGGCCTGGCTGACCCACCTGCTCGTCGAGGGCGCGACGGTCGTGGGCATGGGCGGGTTCACCGCGCCGCCGTGCGACGGCGAGGTCGAGATCGGGTACCGGGTCGCGCCCGCCTTCCGTGGCCGCGGGGTCGCGACGACGGCCGTGCGCACCTGGGTGGCCCAGGCGCGCGCCGCCGGGCTGCGCCGCGTGGTGGCGCGGATCGACCCGGCGTCCGACACCGCGGGGGCGTCGGCCGTCGTGCTGGCACGCGCCGGGCTCGTCCGCGACCCCGGCCGGGACACCGCCGAGGCGCGGTGGTGGCGGCTCGACCTGGCGTGACGCCTCAGCCCTCCGCGGCGGTGGTGAGTCGCCGCGCGAGGGCCCGGACGTGCTCCCGCAGTTCCTCCGGGTGCTCCACGACGAACGGGCGGTCGAGGGCGGCGAGCGGCCCCGGGACCCAGTCGAGCCGCTCGGCCCGGAGCCGGACCCGCACCCAGGGCCCGTCGTCGTCGGCCGCCTCGTCGGGTGCCAGCGCCTCGATCGTCGCGATCCCGGCCGGGAACCCGCGCCCGACGTCGTCGGCGGGACCCCGCACCCGCCGCGCCACCGCGTGCCGGCGCGGCACGTCGGCGAGCCCGGCGAGCACCCGCGCGGCCGGGTCGAACCCCTCGGGCACGGCGAACGTCCCCGGGCGCACCGCCGCCGTCGCGATGCGGTCCAGGCGGAAGGTGCGGACCTCGCCGCTGGCCGAGTCGGCCCCCGTCACGTACCAGCGGGCGCCGTGCACGACGAGGCCGTAGGGCTCGACGGTGCGCTCGCTGCGCGTCCCGTCCCGGCCGGTGTATGTGAGCGCGACCGGGCGGCGTCCCCGGGCCGCCTCGGCGAGCGCCAGCAGCACCCCGGTCTCCGGCGCGTCCCCGTCGCGGGCCGGGGCGGTGAAGTCGGCCGTCGCGGCCAGGGCGTCGAGCCGCTCGCCGAGTGCGGCGGGCAGCACCCGGCGCACCTTCGCCGCGGCGCTCTCCACGGCGGCGACCGAGGCGCCGACGAGGCCGGCGCGGCGGCCCGCCAGGAGCCCGAGCAGCACGGCCAGCGCCTCCTCGTCGGTGAGCATCAGCGGCGGCATCCGGTACCCGGGCGCGAGCCGGTAGCCGCCGTAGCGCCCCCGGACCGAGGAGATTCCGACGTCGAGGTCGACCAGGTGCTCGACGTAGCGCCGGACCGTGCGCTCGTCGACCCCGAGCCGGCGCGCGAGGTCGGCGACGGTGCGGGTGCCGCCGGTCTGGAGGATCTCGAGCAGCGCCAGCACCCGGGCGGTCGGTCGGGTCACCGGGTCAGTGTGCTCGGTCGACCGGGCGGCACCCGCCCGGTATCCGGGCCCCCGACGGTGGGGGCACGACCGGGTGACGGGCGCGACGTGTCGTCCCGGAACCGGGTGGAGATCCGCCGGGTGCGACG
>JAICLN010000266.1 GCA_025925615.1 Actinomycetospora sp.
CGGCGCCCTCCAGCACGTCGGGGGCCTTGAGCGGATGGATCCGCCCTACTAAGGCGAGCACGACCTCGTCCACGCCGCGCGGGAGGCCGGCCACCCGGGCGAGGTGGGTGCGGGCGGCGTCCCGGTCGAGGTCCGGGGTGAAGGTCTGCAGGTCGACGCCGGGCGCGACGGTGCGCACCGTGTCCGGGTCGGCGCCGTACTCGGCGATCAGCGCCTCGGCCTCGCCCGGGGTGGAGGCCACCAGCCGGTCCGCCTCGGCCACGACCTGCTCCTCGCCCACCACGCGGGACAGCGGCTCCGGCCGGTCGCCCTCGGCCAGCGAGGCGTTCTTGACCTTGGCCAGGGTGTGCGCGGTGTGCACGAGCGGCACGCCCCAGCGGTCGCGCAGCAGCCACCCGACCTGGCCGGAGAGCCAGTAGTGGCTGTGCACCACGTCGAACCAGCCCGGCTCCTGGCCGGCCTCGTCGCGCAGCACGCCCGCGGTGAAGGCGCACAGCTGGGTGGGCAGGTCCTCCTTGCCGAGGCCGCCGAAGGGCCCGGCGACGACGTGACGGACCAGCACACCGGGCGCGAGCTCGGCGACCGGCGGGAGGTCCGACGACGTCTGCCGCGTGAAGATCTCGACCTCGACGCCCCGCTTGGCCATCTCCAGCGCCGTCTGGACGACGTAGACGTTCATGCCGCCCGCGTCCCCGGTGCCCGGTTGCGCGAGGGGGGAGGTGTGCACCGAGAGCACCGCCACCCGGCGCGGGGCGCGGCGCACGGGCGAGACCGGCCGTGCCCGGGGCGGGGAACCGGGAGATCCACTCCCGTCGGACCGGCCCCTGCCGCGTGGGGGAGGTGTGCCGTCCGTCGCCGTCCTCGCCGCCGGAATCACGGTGACCACCTTAGGCAACGCAGGCAACGGCGTCCGTCCGGAACGGGCTCTAGGGTGGCGACCCGTGACCTCACCCACCCCCGCCGCGGACCGCCCGATCGCGGTCGTCACGGGTGCCAGCTCCGGGATCGGCGCGGCCACCGCACGGGCCCTCGCCGCCGACGGCTGGCACCCCGTGCTCGGCGCGCGGCGCCTCGAGCGCCTCCGCGAGCTCGCCGACGAGACCGGGGGCACCGCCCTGCCCCTCGACGTCACCGACGCGTCGTCGGTCGAGACGTTCGCCGGCCGCGTCCGGGACCTCGGCAACGTCCGCGGCCTGGTGAACAACGCCGGCGGCGCGAAGGGCACCGAGACGGTCATGGAGGCCGACGAGGAGCACTGGCGCTGGATGTGGGAGTCCAACGTCCTCGGCACGCTGCGGATCACGAAGGCGCTGCTGCCCTCGCTGATCGCCTCCGGCGACGGCCACGTCGTCACGATCACCTCGATCGCCGGCCTGGAGACCTACGACGGCGGGTCGGGCTACACCGCCGCCAAGCACGCCGAGGGTGCGCTGCACCGGACGCTGCGCGGGGAGCTGCTCGGGCAGCCGGTGCGGGTCACCGAGATCGCGCCGGGCGCCGTGGAGACCGAGTTCGCCCTGGTGCGCTTCGACGGCGACACGGAGCGGGCCGACAAGGTCTACCAGGGCATCACCCCGCTGACGGCCGACGACGTGGCCGCGACCGTCGCGTTCGCGATGAGCCGCCCGAGCCACGTCAACCTCGACACGATCGTCATGAAGCCGAGGGACCAGGCGACCGGGATGCGGTTCCACAGGTGGGCGTAGCCCTCGTGAGCACTTTCCGGGGTTATAGCCCCGGAAAGTGCTCACGAGCCCGGAGGGCACCTACAGGGCCGACTGCCCCTTCCACGTCGACCACGGCACCGTCCAGTCGTAGACGTCGCCGTCGCGCGCCGAGAGCTGGATCGGGGTGCCGGTGACCTCGACGGGGTCGCCGTACATCGCGGTGTCGTAGTAGGCCTTGGCGTCCTCGATCGACAGGTTCACGCAGCCGTGCGTGACGTTGCTCGACCCCTGCGCGGCGGCCGACTTCGGGTTGGCGTGGATGAACTCGCCGTTGTTGCTCATCCGCACCGCCCACTGCTCGACGACGTCGTAGTCGTACTGGCGGCTGATCATCCGCTTGTCGGTGAACTTCTCGGTGACGACGTGGATGCCCGAGCGCGTGGTCCGGTTCGGGTCGGCGTCGATGCCGTACGAGGCGGGCACGTCCATCACCTGCTGCCCGTCCCGGATCACGATCATCCGGAAGCTGTTCACGTCGGCCTTCACGATCTGCGAGCGGCCGATCGTGAAGTGCGAGCTGACGTCCTCGCGGCCGAACGCGCCCCCGCCGAGGTCGACCCCGAGCAGGTCCGCGGCGACCGTGACCTTCGTGCCCGGCTCCCAGTACTCCTTCGGGCGCCAGTGCACCCGCGAGCCGCCGTCCTGGTCGGGCAGCCACGCCCAGGAGCCCTCGGTCGGCTGCGAGGTCTGCACCTGCAGCGCCTTCTCGGCGGCGGCGCGGTCGGCGACGTGGCCGTCGAACTGGATCGCGATCGGCGCGGCGACCCCGACGGTGCGGCCGTCCCCGACGTTGAGCGTGGCCTCCACCTGCTGCTTCGGCGCGATGGTGCGCACCGTGCCGGCGAGGGGGCTCGAGTGCCCGTCCGTGGCCGTCGCCGTGCCGGTCCAGGTGTAGGTCGTGGCGTAGTCGAGCGCCCCCGACGCGGTCCAACGCCTGCCGTCCGGCGACAGCGCGCCCTCGACCGGCTTGCCCCCGGCGGGCGTGAGCGCCACCCCGGCGAGCCGGCCGTCGGGTACCGACACCGACACCGGCGTCCTCGGGCCCACGTCGGTGGCGTTCGCGGCCGGGGCGTAGACGACGGGCACCGGGGGTGGCGGCGCCGCCGTGTCCGGGGCGCCCGCACCCCCGCTCGAGCACGCCGCGACCAGCGCCAGCATCGCGACGACGACGCCCGGCAGCACCCGCCGAACCGTCTTCTCCGTCGTCACCACGTTGTCCCCGCTCCCCGACCTCGGTCCCCCTGGATGACACAACGACGGCTACGGCAACCGCGTGACTGTGTGGACCTTGTACTGGGGAAACCCTCAGTCCAGGGTGCACCCGACGAGCACCGGCTCCGGCACGAGGCGCACCCCGAACGCCTCCTCGACACGGTCGCGGACGTCGCGGGCGAGGGCGAGCAGCTGCGTCGTCGTCCCGCCGCCGCGGTTCGTCAGGGCGAGCGTGTGGCGCGTGGAGACACGGACGGGAGCGTCCGGACCCGGGTGGCCGCGGGGGACGCCGGCCCGCTCGATCAGGGCGGCCGCCGAGAGCTTGACATGCCCGTCGGCGGTCGGCCACGCGGTCACGGGGCGCTGGTCCGCGGCGGCCGCGCGACGCGCGACCTCGTCGGCGACGGCGGGTGCGACGACGGGGTTGGTGAAGAACGACCCGGCGCTCCACGTGTCGTGGTCGGCCTCGTCGAGCACCATCCCCTTGCCCCGGCGCAGGCCGAGCACGGCCTCGCGGACGTCGGCCAGCGGCGCGCGCGTGTCCGGCTCCACCCCGAGAACGTGGGCGAGCTCGGCGTAGCGGACCGGGGCGGAGAGCCCGTCGGTGGTCAGCCGGAACCGGGCGGCGAGCACGACCTCACGATGGCTGTGCTTCAGGCGACTCGTCCGGTACCCGAGGCCCAGGTCCGAGGCCGGCACCGTGGCGACCTCGCCGGTGGCACGGTCGAACAGCGTCACGTCGACCAGCAGCTCGGAGATCTCGACGCCGTAGGCCCCGACGTTCTGAACCGGTGTCGCCCCCGCGCAGCCCGGGATGCCGGACAGGCACTCGAGCCCGCCGAGCCCCTCGTCGACGGTCGCGGCGACGAGCTCGTCCCAGTCGTGCCCGGCCTCGACGCACAGCAGCGCCTCGCCGTCGTGCCGCTCGACGGTGTGGCCCCGCGACTCCAGGTGGACCACCGTCCCGTCGAACCCGTCGTCGCCGACGACGAGGTTCGAGCCACCCCCGACGACGAGGACACGCTCGCCCGCCGCGTCCGCCTCCCGGAGCGCGGCGACGATCTCCTCGGCGCTCCCGGCGCGGACGAGCCGGCGGGCGGGACCGCCGAGGCGCAGCGACGTGAGCGCGGCGAGCGGGGTCGCGGGCGGCGACGCGGTCGGGGACGACACGCTCCCGACGGTAGCCTCCTGCCTCGTGGCCCAGACGATCTCCCACCGCGCCGGGTGGGATGCCGACGCCGAGTCCGTGTACCGCGTGCTGGTCGACGGCGACTACCTGCAGGCGCGCCTCGCCGAGCTCGGGGGCAAGGACCCCGCCCTCGTCGAGCGCACCGTCGACGACTCCGGAGCGCGGCTGAAGCTCCGGCACTCCGTCGCCGTCGAGTTCCTGCCGGGGGTCATCAAGCGGTTCACCGGCGGTGACCTGGTGCTCGACCGCGTCGAGACCTGGACCCCCGAGGACGGCGGCTACCGGGGGACCTTCGAGGTGACCGTGCGCGGGCTGCCCGGCAAGCTCACCGGGAAGCAGTCGCTGCACGACGTCGAGGGTGGGTCGCAGAGCTCGGTGGACGGCAGCGCCGAGGTCCCGGTGCCGTTCGTGGCCGGGAAGATCGAGTCGATCGTCAACGAGCAGGTCGGCGGCCTGCTCGACGCCGAGGACGAGTTCACCCGCCGCTGGATGGCGCAACACTGAGTTGTCGCGCCAAGGTAGCGCCGGGATTCAGGGGAGCACGCCGATAGGGCTCGTTCCTCGCGCTGCACCGGCGTCCACCGGCGCGGGCCGCAGGACCTAGCGGGGCAGCACGGTCAGGTCGGGAACGGTGACGGCAGGCATCGGGTCCTCCAGGCGATTGAAGATTCAACGATATCGCTAACGGGCCAGGCCCTCCAGGGATTCCGCGCCGGGCAGGCGCCCGAGCACCGCACCGGGCACGACGAGCTTGCTGCCGCGGAGGCCGCTGCCGACGACGACGGCGGGCGTGGCCACCACGGCGGCGTCGACCAGGAGCGGCCAGGCCATGGGCAGCCCGAACGGCGTGATGCCGCCGTACGCCATCCCGGTCAGCTCCACGGCGGTGTCCATCGGCGCGAACGAGGCCTTGCGGACGTCGAGCCGCTTGCGGACGACGCCGTTGACGTCGGCGCGGGTGGTCGCGAGCACGACACAGCCCGCGAACCGCTGCTCGCCCGAGCGGGACCCGGCGACGACGACGCAGTTGGCCGACGCCTCGAGGGGCGAGGAGTAGGCCTCGCAGAACGCGGCGGTGTCGGCGAGGTCCGGGTCGATCTCGGCCACGCCGCACGACGCGGCCCCGTCGCCCGGCAGGGCCTCCAGCGCGGCGATCACCGGCTCGGCCAGCAGATCGGGCCGCGAGAGGGCGGGCACGAGCTGCAGGGTCCCCGCCACCGGCGCGAGGTCCGCGATCAAAAGCGGCCTCCCCGGCCGTGCTGCACGTCGACCACCTTCGGCCGCACGTCGACGAGGTAGACCAGCACCGCGCAGAGCGCGACGAGCCAGAGGATCGCGAGGCTCGCCACCGGACCGCCGACCGAGATCACCAGCAGCAGCGCACCGACACCGGTGATGCCGCACCACGCCGGCTTGGTGAGCTTGTCCACCGCGGTGAACGCGTCCGCCCGCTGCAGCAGGGCGTGGATGAACGCGTACAGGCCGACCGGGATCGCAACGACCCAGATCAGCATCGACAGGTAGTAGTCGAGGTACTCGAACACCGGCACTTGCAGCAGCACAGGGCGAGGATACGTGCTGGTGGGACCGGTCGACCGGCGCCCGGTACGACGACGGCCCCGCCCCCTGGTGAGGGGACGGGGCCATGGGTCGTGCGTGCGCGGGGAGCGTCAGCTCTTGGCGCGCTTGTCGGCGGCGGTGGTGGCCGCGGACTTCGGGGCGTTCTTCGGGCCCTGCTTCTTCGGGGCGGTCCGGGCGGCGGTCCTGCGGGCGGCGCTGCGGGTCTCCGACGCCACCTCCTCACCGGCCTCCTTGACCTCGGCGGCAGCCTCGGCGCCGGCCTCGGTCAGCGTCTCGGCGGCCTCCTCACTCGCCCG
>JAICLN010000140.1 GCA_025925615.1 Actinomycetospora sp.
AGGGGAGCCGCATCGCCGGGCTCGGCAGACATGGCACGAGGGTAGCGGCGCGGTCCGACATCGGGCGGCGACTCGTGTCACGCGTGCGACCGGACCGCTGCTGTGCCCGGGACCGAACCCAGATCCGGGGCGCCTGCGTCAGGCGGGCGCTCGGTACATCGGCCCCGAGCCCGAAGCGCGTGCCGTACCGGATGCCCTCGTCGATGGTCCGCCGCCCCCGTGCCAGCGCAGCGGCTCCCAGGCCGCCAGGGCCGGATCGACGTCCCCGCCGTGGTCGCGGGGGGCCGTCGCCAGCGCGTCGGCGTCCACCCCCGCCTTCGCGCTGCCGTAGGCGGTGTGGGGTCGCGGCACGAACGCGGCGTCGCCGATCACCGCGGTCCGCCCGACCACGCACCGCGGCGAGGAGAGGTCGGTGACGGCCTGGACGCCAGTTCACCGCGCTTCCCCGGTTCGAGCGCACCGTCGAGGCCGGGCACCAGATAGGAGAGGATCTGGGTGGGGAACGGCGCGGGCTCGGGGTCGGTGAAGAACGCGAAGGCGCCGGCGAGCGTCTCGGCCACCCGCGACGGGAGGTCCGCCTCGCCGCAGAGACCGCGCCAGGCGACGTAGCCGCTGTAGGAGGGCCCGACGTCGGGGAGCAGCGTCCGGCGCAGCGTCGATCCCGCGCCGTCCGCGCCGACGACGAGGTCGGCAGCGATCGGGGAGCCCTCCTCGACCTCGACCTCGACCTCGAGCGTCCGGCTGTCGGCGGACACGCCCGCTCCTGGTCGGCGACCTCGACGTGCCCGGCGCGGTCGAGCTCGATCCGCTGCCCGCTGGGCACCCCGATGTCCTCGCGGCGAGCGATCCCTGACGCTCCAGGACCTCGCCGAGGTCGTCGTCACGACGATGCCGGCGCCGCGGCCCTGCTACGCGCGCGGGGCCTGCTCGTACACCGTCGCCTCGCAGCCGATCCGGCGCAGCGCGATCGCCGCCCACAGCCCGCCGACCGACCCGCCGACGATCGCGGCGCGCCTCACTCAGAGGCCCTTGCCGGGGTTGAGGATGCCGTGGGGGTCGAGCGCGGCCTTGACGGCGCGCTGCATGGCCAGGGCCTCGGGCGGCTGCTCGGCCTCGAGCCCCTCGCGCTTGAGCAGCCCGACGCCGTGCTCGCCGGTGACGGTGCCGCCGAGGTCGAGCGCGTCGGCGAGGATCTGCTCGAAGGCGGCCTGGGCGCGGACGCGTGCGGGTTCGTCGCCGACCGGGGTGATCAGCAGCGGGTGGAGGTTGCCGTCGCCGGCGTGGGCGAGGTTGGCGATGGTGGTCTCGAAGCGCTCGCCGGTGGCCTGGATGCGGGCGAGCATCTCGGGCACGGCGGCACGGGGGACGCACACGTCCTCGGTGAGCACCGGGCCGAGCCGCTCGAGCGCGGGGTAGGCCAGGCGACGGGCGGCGAAGAGCGCGTCGGCCTCCTCGGCGTCGGCCGCCTGCGCGGAGAAGGTGGCCCCGGCCGCGTCGAAGTGGGCGAGCATCGCCTCGGCCTCGGCGACCCCGGCCGCGCCCGGTGCGTCGGAACGCCCGAGGAGGATGACGTCGGCCTCGGACGCAAGGCCCATGTTCTTCCAGGCGTCGACGGCCTCGAGGCAGGTGCGGTCGACCAGCTCGAGCGCCGAGGGCGTCAGGCCGTCGGCGGTGATCGCGGCGACCGCCCGCCCGGCATCGACGATGCTCGCGAAGTACCCGGCCACGGTGTGCTCCGGCGCGCGGGCCGGGCGCAGCTTCACGGTCACCTCGGTGATCAGCCCGAGGGTGCCCTCGGAGCCGACCATGAGCCCGGCGAGGTCGAGCCCGGCCACGCCCTTGGCGGTGCGCCGGCCCAGCCGCACCAGCTCGCCGAGGCCGTTGACGACCTGCACGCCGAGCACGTAGTCCCGGGTGACGCCGTACTTCACGCAGCACACGCCGCCGGCGTTGGTCGCTACGTTGCCGCCGATGGTCGACCAGGGCGAGCTCGCCGGGTCGGGCGGATACCAGAGGCCCCGGTCCGCGCAGGCCGCCCGGAGGTCATCGTTCACGACGCCGGGCTCGACGACGGCGAGGCGCTCGGCCGGGTCGATCTCGTGCACGCGGGTCATCTGCTCGACCGAGACCACGACGCTGCCCGCCGTCGCGTTCGCCCCGCCCGACAGGCCGGTGCCGGCGCCGCGGGGGACGACCGGGACGCCGTGGCGCAGGCATGCCTGCACGACCGCCTGGCACTGGGCCGCGTCGAGCGGCCGCACGACCGCCGCGGGCAGCTCCCAGGGCGCCCACTCGGCGTCGTCGTGGGCGTAGGAGGCCAGCACGTCCGGGTCGTCGAGCACGCGGTCCGCGGGCAGCACCCCGCGAAGGTCGACGACGACGGGGGCCGAGGCGACCGTGGTCATGCATCCCAGTGTGCGCCGCGCCGTGGTGGAGGCCAACGCCGTGACTAGCCACTCGCCGGGGGAGAACGCCACCCGCAGGTCGTTCCACGGACGGTGACGAGGACTGATCGCCTACCGTGCGGATCGAGGGAGGGCCGCGGGTGGGCGTCCGGTGTGGCTGCTCGGCGTGCTCGACCGGGCCACCGAGGACGAGATCAGCGCTTGGGTCCGCGCGGGCGGCCCGGGCGTGGTCGACCCACCCGGGATGCTCGATCTGCGGATCTTCACCCCGGCTCGACGGATCCGGCAGCAGGTGGACTGACGTCCCCGAAGGGGCACACTCTCCGGTCATGCAACGTGTCGCCGTCCTGACCGAGCCGGACCACGTGGTGCTCGAGGAGCGCGAGATCCCCGAACCGGGGCCCGGCCAGGTGCAGGTCGCGGTGCGCGCGGTGAGCGTCTGCGGCTCCGACGTGCACTACTACGACCACGGGCGCATCGGCGGGTTCGTCATGCACGGCCCCCTCGTGCTCGGCCACGAGACCTCCGGCGTGGTGTCCGCCGTCGGGCCCGAGGTGGAGGCCGGGCCGGGTGGGGGAGTCACCGTCGGGACCCGGGTCGCGGTCGAGCCGCAGGCCGAGTGCGGGCGCTGCGAGCAGTGCCGGCAGGGGCGCTACCACCTGTGCCCGCAGATCGCGTTCTTCGCGACGCCGCCGATCGACGGCTCGTTCGCCGAGTACGTCGTCGTGCCCGCCCACCGCGCGCACCCGGTGCCCGACTCCCTCTCCGACGAGGCCGCGGCACTGATCGAGCCGCTGTCGGTGGCCCTGCACGCAGCGGCGAAGGCCGACATCGGCCCGGGGACGCGGGTGCTGGTCAGTGGGGCGGGACCGGTCGGGCTGCTGTGCCTGCAGGTGGCGCTTGCCCGTGGGGCGGCGGCGGTCGTCGTCACCGACGTGATGGCGCTGCGCCGCGAGGCCGCGACCGAGTACGGCGCGACCGCGACCGTGGACGCGAACGACCACGACACGGCGCTGGCGGCCGTCGACGACGTGCTGGGCCAGGCCGACGTCGTCCTGGAATGCACCGGGGTCCAGCCCGCGGTCGACCTCGCGGTGGCGGCGACGGCGCCCGCGGCGACGGTCGTGCTGGTCGGCACCGGGGCGACGGTGACGCTGGCGCTGGACGTCGTGCAGTCCCGCGAGCTCGTCGTGAAGGGGACCTTCCGGTACGCCCATGTCTATCCCGCGGCGATCGAGCTCGCGGCCTCCGGACGCATCCGGCTCGACTCGATGGTCACGTCGCACCACCCGCTCGAGGACGCCGTCGGGGCGCTGCTCGCCGCCCGGCGCGACCCGCTCGCGCTCAAGGCCGTGGTCCACCCGTAGGTGCCCTCCGGGCTCGTGAGCACTTTCCGGGGTTATAGCACAGGAAAGTGCTCACCTGCGCGGAGCGCACCTCGGTCAGGCCCCGGTGCGCGCGACGAGCCCCGCCGCCTCGATGCCTGCGACGACCGCCTCCTCGTCGGCGGTCGAGGCGTCCCCGCTGGCCCCGGCCGCCCCGATGACCTCGCCGGCGTCGTCGCACACGAACACCCCGCCGGGCACCGAGAAGACCTTCCCGCCGGCCAGCGAGGCGACGGAGGTGAAGAACTCGGGGGAGTCGGCGGCCCGCGCCGCGATCGACCGGCTGTCCATCATCAGCCCGATCACGCCGTGCGCCTTGGCGATCGCGACGTCGGGGCGCAGGAAGCCCGACCCGTCGGCACGACCCAGCGCGACCAGGTGCCCGCCGGTGTCGAGGACGGCGACGGTCAGCGGCTTGTAGCCGGCCTGTCGGCCGTGGTCGAGGGCGGCGGCGACGATGGTGCTGGCGTGGTCATAGGTCAGGGTGCTCATGGGCGGCTGCCTACCACCGGAGCGACCCGGGGCGCGACAGAAGGGGCGTGTCCGGGCAGCCGCAGCTGGCGCTGCGCCTGACGGGCTCAACCTGATGCTGCGCGACGCCGGGACGACGGGCGAGGTGGACGCCCGGTCGCACGGGTGATCTAGTCGGGCCATGACGTCCGTGGCCGCGAACGGCACCGCCGCCCTGCCCGAGCACCTCGAGACCCTCGCCGTCTCGCGCGAGACCCCGGCGGCCCACGTGGCCGAGGTGTCGATCACTGCCCGGGCGATGGCGCCGGCGTTCTTCGCCGAGCTGCCCGTCGTCATGGCGGCCCTCGACGCGGACCCGGACGTGCGGGCCGTCGTCGTCACCGGCGCCGAGGGGCGGTTCTCCTACGGCCTGGACCTGCGCGCGGCGACGGGGTCCCTCGGCAGCGTGCTCACCGACCCGACCGCCGGGGCCCGCGAGGAGTTCCTGCACCACCTCCGCGACCTGCAGGCGTCGATCACCTCGGTCGCGCAGTGCCGGACGCCGGTCGTGGCGGCCGTCGAGGGCTGGTGCGTCGGGGGCGGGGTCGACCTCATCACCGCCTGCGACGTCCGGCTCGCGAGCGCCGACGCGCTGTTCTCGGTCCGCGAGGTGCGCATGGCGATGGTCGCCGACCTCGGGTCGCTGCAGCGCCTCGTCGGGATCGTGGGCGACGGGCATCTGCGCGAGCTCGCGCTCACCGGCGCCGATGTGGACGCCGCGCACGCCGAGCGGATCGGCCTGGTCAACCGGGTGCTGGACGACGCGGAGGCGCTGCGGGTCGCGGCCTTCGAGCTCGCCGGCGCGATGGCGGCGAACTCGCCGTTGGTCACCCGCGGGATCAAGGACGTCCTCGACGCCGAGCGGGCGCCGCGGGTCGAGGCGGGCCTGCGCTACGTCGGTGCCTGGAACGCCGCGTTCCTGCCCAGTGCCGACGTCGCCGAGGCGTTCACCGCGTTCGGGGAGCGCCGGGAGCCGCGTTTCACCGGTCGCTGAGGGCTCGGCCCGGCCCCGGCCCGTCCCCGACGGCACGAACGGTCCGCTGGTCACTCTTGATGGTGACCACCGGACCGTTCGTCCTCGCGGGGTGGGGCTTTCACACCGGGAGATCGGCCGGGCGGCGCGGGCGCTCGCCGAGGAGCCGCTCGAGGTCGGCCTCGACGCCGGCGTCGCTGCGCGCCTCGAGCCACCGGCGCCCCGGCTCGACGGCACCGATCACCCACGACTCGACGACGTTGCGGGCCAGCTCCGGTAGGACCGTCCACGGCACGAGCACCGGCTGGCCCAGGTCACGGCAGCCCTGCGCGCCGAGGAAAAGCCGCAGGTGCGAGAGCAGCCGGCGCCGGGCCCACCGGCCCCGGCGGGGCCGCCCCTGCTCGGCGTGGCTGCGCGCGGTGCCCTCCACCAGCGCCGTCGTGAGGGCGGCGCCGGCCGGGGTCGGGCCGCCCTGCGCGAGCAGCAGGTGGTGGTCGAAGGCGTGCTGGGCGCGCTCGTCGGCGAAGAGCCAGTCGTCGTCCACACCCATGAGGAAGCCGATGTAGCGCCACAGGTGCATGACCGCGAGGGCGTCGGCGCGCGGGACCCGACGACCGAGGACGCGGACCCCGAGCATCGCGGTGGCGCTGAACAGCGCGAGCGTGCCCGCGAGGTCGCTGCGGTTCACCGGCAGCCCCAGCGCGGCGGAGTCCCAGTCGTCGCGGCGCTCGAAGCGGTCGCCCACCAGCGCGTGCATGGCGCGCACGTGCGCGGTCAGCCGGAAACCCTCGCCGTCGCGGGCCATCCCGCCGGGTCGGGACACCGCGTAGCCCCACGACGTCGTCTCGCCGAGGCGGCGCATCGCGGTGGTGCCGGTGAGCCCGCCGGTGGCGACGAGCAGGTCGGCCGGGCCGACGTAGCGGTAGCCGCCGATCAGCGAGAGCGCCAGCAGCACGTCGTCGCGGCTGCGGCCCATCCGCCGGTAGGCGCGGGCGCCGCGCTCGAGCAGGTCGCGGTCGAGCCACTCGGGCTCGCGCTCGATCTCGGCGACGAAGCGCCGCAGCGCGGGCGGGTCGTCGTCGCGGGCCCCGTCGGCGAGGGCGCGGTGCAGCGCGGCGGCGGTGACCCGGGGGGTCGCGTCGCGCCGCATCGCGGCCGCGAGGTCGGCGCCCGCCTCGTCGCGGTGCAGCATCCGGCGCCCGATCTCGTCGACGAGACCCTCGTCGCGCCGCTGGACCCGGCCGAGGAACGCGAGGGGGCGGGCGATCGCGGCGTTGCGGGCGGGCGCGCCGCGGAAGCGCGCGGGGAACTCGGGGACCGGCGCCCGGGGCGTCGGCGCCGTGCCGGTCTCTGCCACCATGACGAGAACGCTGACACGAGTCCTCGGTCGTGTTCAACTCGCGTTTCTTCCTGCTTCCTGGAGGTGACCGGTGGTCGGTGAGGAGCCGCGCGCGATGCGCCGCCGCCCGACCCAGGACCGGTCCCGGGCCACCGTCGAGCGGATTCTCGACGCAGGCCGGTCCGTGCTGCTCGAGCGGGGTTTCGAGGGGGCGAGCACCAACCGGATCGCGGCCGCCGCGGGCGTCGGGCCGGGGTCGCTCTACCAGTACTTCCCGGACAAGGAGGCGATCCTGGACCGGGTCGTCGAGCGGGCCGTCGACGACCTCGAGGCTCGCATCACGCGCGCGTTCCTCGGCAGCCTGCGCGCGGGCGACGACGCCGTCCGCGGCCATCTCGAGGCCCTCCTCGACGCGCTCGTCGCCGAGGCCGACCTGGTGCGGGTGCTCTCCCAGGACCGGCCCCGCACCGTCGGGCGCCGCCGGGTCGGGTTCGCCCGCCGGATCGACGCGCTGGTCGCGGGGGCGCTGCTCGCCGAGCACCCCGACGCGGGCGACGTCCCGGTGGACGCGGTGGCGTGGATGCTGGTGCGCACCGTCGAGCACGTGACGATCTCGTGGGTGCTCGAGGCACCCGACGTCGGGCGCGAGGCGATGCTCGACGAGCTCACCGCGCTCGTCGGGGGGTACCTGCGGCGCCGTTGGGGCTGACGCCCTCGCACAAGGCTGTCGGCCCATCGGGGGACAGCGGTGTCGTCCCGGGGTGTGGTCCGTCGGGGGACGGGACGGGGGCCGCGGCGGAGCCACGATTGTCGGCGTCAGCACGGAGAACGCCCCGACCGGACGCTCCCCGCACCACCTCCCCCCACCCCGGGAGCCCGTCATGCGTCTGTCCGCCGCCACCGCCGCCGTCATCACCGCCACCGCGATCACCCTCGCCGGGGCCGGCGCCGGGACCGCCCTCGCCTCCCCGCTCACGACGACGTCGTCGGCGACCGGCTCGGGCTCGGACTCGGGGTCGAGCAGCAGCACCGCGGTCTCCGAGCCCGGCGACCTGATGTTGTCGAGCTCGTCGGTCCGCCCGGGCGCGACGGTCTCCTTCTCCGGCTCCTTCGCCGAGCCCGCCGCCCGGACGGCGTCGGGCATCACGGTCACCTCGTTGGCCTTCAGCGGGCCGGCCACCCTCGACCGCGCCAACCCCGAGGCGTTCTCCGGCTCGGGCACGGTCGCCGGCGGGACCAAGCCCGGCACCTACACCGTCACCGCGTCCTCGTCGGCCGGCACGGTCAGCGCGAAGCTCACCGTCACGGGCTCGACCCCGGTCCCGCCGCACCACGGCGGACACTCGGCGGCGGGCGGGTCGACCGGCACGGGCAGCGGGTCCGGCACCGGCAGCGGCACCCTCACCGAAGCCAGCAGCACCGGGGTGGCTGACACCGCCATCGGCGCCCTCGTGCCGGCGGACGGCTCCGGGTCGGTGCTGCCCTGGGTGCTCGGCGGCGTGGGGGTGCTCGCCCTCGGCGGCGGCGCCTACGCGATCGGCCGGGGTCGCTCCGCCGACCGGAGCCGCGAGGCCGCGATGCGCGACGCCGCGGCGCGGGACGCCAACTGGCGCGGGGACGGCCGCGGGTACGGGCGCGACGACGAGGGCCGCACCGAGGTCATGTACCGCCGCTGACCGGTGACCCGGGGCGGGGGACGCGGACGACGATCCGCGTCCCCCGCCCCGTCGTCGTGTCACGAGGGGACGATCCGGTCGCTCTATCCGCACGAGGGGTCCCCTCGCGCGAGCTGGTGACGACGAGGGTCCCCCCGACGCCCTCGACCCGGGCCCGCGTCGACGCGAGCCCGATGTGCCCGTCGGCGAGCCGGACGCCGAGCACGGCCGGGTCGAGCCCGCACCCGTCGTCGTCGACCTCCATCCGGCGCTCGGACCCGTCGTCGGCGAGCGCGACCGTGACCCGCGTGGCCCCGGCGTGCTTCGCGACGTTGGTGAGCAGCTCGCGGGCGACGCCGTAGAGCAGCCGGTCGTGCGGGTCGGGCGGGAGGTCGTCGGGGGCGTCCACGGTGACCGCGCACCCGGCCTGGGCGCCGACCCGTTCGGTGAGCCGCCGGAGCGCGACCGCGAGCCCGGCCTCGTCGAGCACGTAGGGGTGCAGGGCCCCGACGACCTCCCGCAGCTCGCGGACGGTCCCGCGCACGGCCGCGTCGAGGGGGCCGAGGTCGAGGTCGGGGTGGTCCTCGGCGAGCTCGTCGAGCTCCTGGCCGGCGACGAGCAGCGTCTGGAGGGCGCGGTCGTGCAGGTCCTCGGCGAGTCGGCGTCGCTCGGCCTGCTCGGCGTCGAGGGCCTGGGCGGTCAGGGCGTCGGCATCGGCGAGCAGCCCGCGGATGCGGTCGGCGCGGCGGGCGAGCACCACCGAGAGCAGGAAGGTCGCGACGGCCACGAGCGCGAGCACCGCCACCTCCGCCAGCAGGCCCGCGACTGACACCGGCGCCCGGTCGATCGCCGCGCTGAGCAGGAACGACGCCACCGTCAGCAGCCCGACGCCCGCCGAGAGCGCGGGCCGGTACCGGAACGCCGCCAGGACCGGGACGAGGACGTAGGCCAGCGACGGCAGCGTCCCGCCCCCGCCCGCGAGGACGGCGAGGACGCTGATCGCGACGAGGTCCACGACGGTCGCGACGAGGCCGGTGTGCGGCCCGGCGGGCCGGCGCGTGACCAGCACGAGCCAGCCGACCCCGAAGACGGCGTACGCGGCGAGGACGCTCCAGAACGCGGGCCCCTCGACGCGCGTCGGGTCCAGGACCGCGAGGAGCGCGACGACGGCGACCAGGCCGAACCGCAGCCGGCTCGTCGTCCGGGAGGCCTCCGCGGAGTACGCCGCGAGCGCCCGCCCGGCCGGGGTGCTGATGGCTCTACCTTCCCTTCGCACGGTGGATCCCGGCAGGGAGCGCTTGCGGTGCTTGTCCTTTGAGGACTGACGTGAGACGGCGCCCCTGCCGGGCCCCGGCGAAGGCCTGACGCCCAGGAGGGTGTGGTCCCG
>JAICLN010000358.1 GCA_025925615.1 Actinomycetospora sp.
GAAGATCAGGGGCACACCACGCAGATCTGGCCGCTCCGGGAGATGTGCCATGTGCCCCTGGTCGCTGGCCCCGCGCCGCACCCCGTAACCAGGAGCACACCACGCACGTCAACCCGCCCTTCGAGATGCTTGACGTGCTCCTCGTCGTGCCGGTGGGCGATCCGGTCGACGGCGGGCTGAGCGCGCGCTGCTGACGGGCTCCCGGTGTCGCAGGATGCTCGCAGCACGGTCACCGGCGGACGGAGGCGCGAGCCCGTGGACTTCACCGAGTCCGAGGACCACCGGCTGATCCGGGAGGCGGTGCGGGACCTCTGCGCCCGCTTCGACGACGAGTACTGGGCGACCTGCGAGCGCGACCACGCGTTCCCGTGGGCGTTCTACGACGCCATGGCCGCCGGCGGCTGGGTGGGCATCGCGATCCCGGAGCAGTACGGGGGCGGCGGGCAGGGCATCGAGGCCGCGTCGATCGTGCTCGAGGAGGTCGCGGCGTCCGGGGCCTGCATGAACGGCGCGAGCGCGATCCACATGTCGGTGTTCGGGATGCACCCGGTGGTGCTGCACGGCAGTGAGGCGATGCGGGCCCGGTACCTGCCGCGGATCGCGACCGGCGACCTGCACGTCGCGTTCGGGGTGACCGAGCCCGACGCCGGGCTGGACACCACCGCGATCACCACCCGCGCCGAGCGCGACGGCGGCGTCTACCGGGTGCGCGGCCGCAAGGTGTGGACCTCGAAGGCCCTCGAGTCGGAGAAGGTGCTCCTCCTCGTGCGCACCACCCCGGCCGCGGAGTGCGCGACGCGGACCGACGGGCTCTCGCTCCTGCTGGCCGACCTCCAGGACCCCGCCGTCACCATCACCCCGATCCCCAAGCTCGGCCGCAACGCCGTCGCGTCCTGCGAGGTCGCCTACGACGGGCTGGAGGTCTCGGTCGACGACCTCGTGGGCGAGGAGGGGAAGGGCTTCCGCTACCTGCTCGACGGGCTCAACGCCGAGCGGGTCCTGATCGCCGCGGAGGCCCTCGGGACCGGACGGGTGGCCCTGCGCCGGGCGGTCGCGTACGCGAAGGAGCGCCGGGTGTTCGGACGCACGATCGGCGCCAACCAGGCCGTCGCGCACCCCCTCGCCGAGGCGCACGCGCGGCTGCACGCCGCGTCGTTGGTGGTCCGGGAGGCGGCGTGGACGGTTGACCGGGGCGAGCCCGCGGGGGAGGCGGCGAACACGGCGAAGTTCGTCGCGGCCGAGGCCGGGTTCTTCGCCGCGGACACCGCGGTGCAGACCCACGGCGGCTTCGGCTATGCGCAGGAGTACCACGTGGAGCGCTACTTCCGGGAGGCGCGCCTGCAACGGCTGGCCCCGCTCCCGCAGGCCATGGCGCTGAACTACCTCGCGCAGAGCGTGCTGGGCCTGGAGAGGTGGCCTTCGGCCTCGTGAGCACTTGCTGGTGCTATAGCCCCGGAAAGTGCTCACGAGCGCGCAGCGCACCTAGTCCCTGCTCTCGTCCGGGGACGGCGCCGTGCTGTCCGGGCCCACGAGCTGGGCCTGGTCACCGAGCTGGGGTCGGCCGAGGAGATCGACGGCGTCGTGGCCGACCTCGCCACCCGGCTGGCCGCCGGCCCGCGGATCGCGGATCGCGCTCGCCAGACCAAGGCGCTGCTGCACGAGAACGCCGGGACCACGTTCGCCGACGCCCTGGCCGCCGAGGCCCGCGCCCAGACGGTCAACCTGGCCACCGAGGGCCCGGCCGCCCACCGGGCGTTCCTGGACAAGGTCGAGCCCGAGTTCCCCGGGACGTGGCGGCCGCACCGGGATCCCTAGCCCCCGCTCCTATGCTCACCAGGTGGGCACGGTCGACCAGGACGCCGGTGTCGGCCTGGCCGACCTGCTCGGCGCGTTCTCGCTCGCCACCGACCTCGGCCTGGGCCAGCCGATGGAGCACGTCCTGCGGTCCTGGTGGATCGCCGCCCGGCTCGGCGAGGAGATGGGCCTCGACGACGACGAGCGCGCCGACCTCTACTACATCGCCGTTCTGGCCTGGGTGGGGTGCGTGGCCGACACCCCCGAGGTGGCGGGCTGGTTCGGCGACGACATCGCCTTCCGCGCGGACAGCTTCGGCGTCGACTTCGCCGGGCTGCCCGCCCTCGCGTTCCTCGTCCGCCACGCCGGCGCGGGGCACTCGGCATGGGACCGGTTGCGCCTGGCCACGACCCTGGTCGCCACCGGGGCGACGGGGATCGAGCGCGGGCTGGTGTCGCACTGCCTGTCCACGTCGGTGATGGCGGAGCGGCTCGGGCTGGGGCCGCGGGTCCGCGACGGGCTGCGCCAGTTCTTCTGCCGGTGGGACGGACGGGGGGTTCCCGACGACGTGGGTGGCGAGGACCTGGCGAGGCCGGTGCGGCTCGTCCACCTCGCCGACGTCGTCGAGGTGTTCGCCCGGACGGCGGGCGTCGACGCGGCGCTCGAGGTCGCCCGGGCGCGGCGCGGGACCAAGTTCGACCCGGCCGTCGTCGACGTCTTCGGCGCGGTCGCGCGCGGGCTGTTCGCGGAGCTGGCGGAGGTCGAGGACGTCGCCGCCGTCGTCGCCGCGGACCCCGTCCTGCGCCGCCCGCTCACCGGCCGGGACCTCGACGACGCCCTCGAGGTGGTCGCCGACTTCACCGACCTCCGCTCGACCTACCGCGCCGGCCACTCACGCGCGGTCGCCCGGCTGGCCGGGGCCTCCGCGGAGACCGCCGGGCTCCCCGCCGACGACGTGGACGCGGTGCGCCGGGCCGGGCTGCTGCACGACGTGGGCCTGCACGGCGTCCCCGCGTCGATCCTGGACAAGCCCGGAGCGCTCACCGCGACCGAGAGCGAACGGATCCGTGCACACTCGTACTACACCGAACGGGTCCTGGCCCGGCCCCCGGCGCTGGCCCGGCTCGCGCGGATCGCGAGCCTGTCCCACGAACGCCTCGACGGCTCGGGCTACCACCGCGGTCTGGCCGGCGCGGCGCTGCCGGCGACCGGGCGCATCCTGGCCGCGGCCGACGCGTTCCAGGCGATGACCGAGCCCCGCCCGCACCGCGCCGCCCTCACCCCCGAGGCCGCCACGGCGATGCTGCGCCAGGACGTGCGCGCCGGCCGGCTCGCCCCCGACGCGGTCGACGCGGTGCTCTCGGCCGCGGGCGCCGCCCGGCCGCGCCGGCGCAGCGGGCCCGCGGGCCTGACCCCGCGCGAGGTCGAGGTCCTCGTCCTCATCGCCCGCGGGGCCTCGACCCGGCAGGTCGCCCGGCGCCTCGGCATCACGGCGAAGACCGTCGGCACCTTCGTGGAGCGCATCTACACCAAGACGGGGGTCTCGACGCGGTCCGGCGCCGCGCTCGTCGCCGTCCAGCACGGCCTGCTGGACACCCTCGAGCCGCTCGAACCTTAGGGGCCCGATTCGTCGGGAGAAGGCCCGACGA
>JAICLN010000006.1 GCA_025925615.1 Actinomycetospora sp.
CGCATCCTCGACCGGCTCTACGGCTACGAGGTCAGCCCCGTCCTGTGGAAGAAGGTCATGCCGAAGCTCTCGGCGGGCCGCGTGCAGTCGGTGGCGACGCGCGTGATCGTCGAGCGCGAGCGCGAGCGGATGGCGTTCGTCTCGGCGTCCTACTGGGGCATCGATGCGATCCTGCGCACCGCGAAGGAGCAGGACGCGGGCAACACCCCGACCTTCAAGGCGGCCCTGACCGCGGTCGACGGCGCCCGGGTCGCCACCGGACGCGACTTCGACACCCGGGGGCAGCTCAAGAGCGACGACGTCCGCCGGCTGGACGAGGCGGACGCCCGGCGGCTGGCCGAGGCACTCGGCGGCGCCGACTACGCCGTCTCCTCCGTCGAGGAGAAGCCGTACACGCGCAAGCCCTACGCCCCGTTCATGACCTCGACCCTCCAGCAGGAGGGCGGCCGGAAGCTCCGGTTCTCGGCCGAACGGACGATGCGCACCGCGCAGCGACTGTACGAGAACGGCTACATCACCTACATGCGTACGGACTCCACGACGCTGTCGGAGACCGCGATCAACGCCGCACGCACCCAGGCGCGGGACCTGTACGGGTCCGAGAACGTCGCCGAGTCGCCGCGGCAGTACACGCGCAAGGTGAAGAACGCCCAGGAGGCGCACGAGGCGATCCGCCCCGCGGGTGACAGCTTCCGCACGCCGGGTCAGGTGGCGGGCGAGCTGGGCGGCGACGAGTTCCGCCTCTACGAGCTGATCTGGCAGCGCACCATCGCGAGCCAGATGCGCGACGCCCGCGGCACGACGATGACGGTGCGGATCACCGGGACCGCGGCGACCGGCGAGGAGTGCACGTTCTCCGCGTCCGGTCGGACCATCACGTTCCCCGGCTTCCTGCGGGCGTACGTCGAGACGGTCGACGACCAGTCGGGCGGCGAGGCCGACGACGCCGAGAGCCGGCTCCCCCGTCTGACCGAGGGCGACGCGCTGTCCGCCGACGCCCTCGACCCCTCGGGCCACGCGACGAGCCCGCCCGCCCGGTACACCGAGGCGAGCCTGGTGAAGACGCTCGAGGAGCGCGGGATCGGCCGCCCGTCGACCTACGCCTCGATCATCAACACCATCCAGGAGCGCGGGTACGTCTGGAAGAAGGGCAGTGCACTCGTCCCGAGCTGGATCGCGTTCGCGGTCATCGGGCTGATGGAGAAGCACTTCGAGCGGCTCGTCGACTACGACTTCACCGCCACTCTCGAGGACGAGCTCGACGCGATCGCCTCGGGGAACGCGCAGCGCCAGACCTGGCTCTCGCACTTCTACTTCGGCGGCGAGAACGGCGAGAACGGCTCGGCACCCACGGGCAGCGGCGTCGAGGCGTCGATGACGAACCTGGGCGGGCTGAAGAAGCTCGTCGGGGACAACCTCGAGGGCATCGACGCCCGCGAGGTCAACTCGCTGCGGATGTTCGCCGACGAGCAGGGCCGCGACGTCGTGGTCCGCGTCGGGCGCTACGGGCCCTACCTCGAGCGGATGGTCACCGAGGACGGCGAGGAGCGCAGCCAGCGCGCGAACCTCCCCGACGACCTCCCGCCCGACGAGCTCGACCTCGCCCTCGCCGAGGAGCTGTTCTCCACCCCGCAGGAGGGCCGCTCGCTGGGCACCGACCCCGAGTCGGGCCACGAGGTCCTCGCCAAGGAGGGCCGCTTCGGGCCGTACGTCACCGAGGTGCTGCCCGAGGGGGCGAAGGAGAAGCCGCGCACCGGCTCCCTGTTCAAGTCGATGACGCTCGCCGAGATGACCCTCGAGGACGCGTTGAAGCTGCTCTCGCTGCCGCGGGTCGTCGGCAAGGACCCGGACACGGGCGTGGAGATCACCGCGCAGAACGGGCGTTACGGGCCGTACATCAAGAAGGACAAGGACTCCCGCTCGCTCGACAGCGAGGACAAGCTCTTCACGGTCACCCTCGAGGAGGCCCAGAAGATCTTCGCCCAGCCCAAGCAGCGCGGGCGGGCCGCCGCGAAGCCGCCGCTCAAGGAGCTCGGCAAGGACCCGGTGTCCGGCGAGCCGATGGTGGTCAAGGACGGTCGCTTCGGGCCGTACGTCACCGACGGCACGGGCTACAACGCCTCGCTGCGCAAGGGCGACGACGTCGAGACCCTCACCGACGAGCGCGCCGCCGAGCTGCTCGCGGAGAAGCGGGCGAAGGGCCCGGCGCCGAAGAAGACGCCGACCCGGTCGACGGCCTCCACGTCGACGGCCTCCAAGTCGACGGCGGCCAAGTCCACGGCCGCGAAGTCGAAGACGGGCACGACGACGAAGAAGGCCCCGGCGAAGAAGACCTCCACCCGGAAGTCGCCGACCACCTGACGACCCTCGACGAGACGCACATGGCGCATCTCCGGGTCGCCCCGGACGTGCGAGGTGTGCCCCTCGCGGTCACTCCGCGGTGTAGAAGTAGCCGCCCGGCAGGTCGACGGTCTTCTTCTTCGTCCGGCTGTTCCAGGTGAACGGCCCGAGCTCGACGCTGTAGGACACCGTCGTGCCCGACTCCGAGCGCGACACGTTGCGCCAGATCGGCAGCGGTCCCAGACGACGGTGCTTGCGGTAGTTGAGGCCCACGGGTGATCACTGCCCGTTCTCCCGGGGCCTCACGCCCGGCCCGCCCCCACGAACACCCGGGCCTCCTCCGCGAGGGCCTGCCACGCCCCGGGGTCGACCGCGGCCACCGCCACCCACTCCTTCATCGGGCGCCCACGGCCGGCGTCGAACGGGGCGCCGTCACCGGACGCGAGCAGAGCGCGCACGCGCGCCGCCGGAAGCTTCACGACGAGGGCGCCGTCGCGCACCATCGCGAAGATCGAGCCGTTCACGGTGAGGGCGTCGGCCCCGAAGCCGCGTCGGCTCGGATCGGGTGGGGCGACGCCGGGGCGGTCCCGCAGGACGGTCACGACGCCGTCGAAGCACTCGTCGGGCTCCACCGCGCCAGCCTCCCCCGCCCGCACGGTGGCCGAAGCCGCCCGATCGTGTGATGGTCGGGGGATGGACGCAGGAGGCCCGCGCAACTCCGATCCGCTCGCGGGACCCGACGGGACCGCCCCGCCGCCACCCGTCACCGACCCGGCGTCGAGCACGGTCCGCCCGTCGGACCTGCGGTTGCCGGCGGCCGCGGACGCCGACGGGATCGCGGCGTGGATGGACGCCGACCGCGAGCGCAGCCTGCAGCCCTGGGCGCCGGAGGCCCGCGACGTGCCGCCGCCGCGCCCGCTGCCCGTCCAGCGCCGTCAGCGCACGCTCCCCCCGGAGCACGGGGACGCTCCCTCGGTCGGGGGCGGACCGAGGGAGGACGAGCCGTCCTGGCGGCGGGAGCGCCGCGAGGAGGCCGAGTTCCGCGCCGAGTTCGGTGAGTGGCGGGCCGGCGCCCAGGGTGCGGGTGGGCGGAGTCCGGGCGGATTCCTCGGCGGGGTGCGGCTCGGGGCCCCGCTGCTCGTGCTGATCGCGGTCCTCGTCGCCGTCGCGGCGATCGCCCTGCACCTCTAGGTACGCCGGCGATGGTCCCCTATCGGCGTGCTCAACAGGATGCTGACACCTGACGTCAGGATGAAAGCCTTTCTGACATGGGCCGCCCGACGCTGTCGGACGCCTGGGGCATCATCGGGTCCGTGAGTGTGTGGTCGCAGGTCGTCGGTCAGCCCGAGGCCGTCGCGGAGCTGTGGGCCGCCGTCGAGCACGCCGGCCGCGTCCGCTTCTCCACCGACGCGGCGGGTGGCGACGGCGAGCGCATCGGGGGTGCGATGACCCACGCATGGCTGTTCACCGGTCCCCCCGGCTCCGGGCGCTCGGTCGCGGCGCGGGCCTTCGCGGCGGCCCTGCAGTGCCCGCGTGGAGGGTGCGACGCCTGCCAGGTCTGCCGCACCGTCCTGGCCGGCACCCACGCCGATGTCCACGAGGTCGCCACCGAGGGGCTCTCGCTGGGTGTGAAGGAGATGCGCGGGGTCATCGAGCGCGCCGCCCGCATGCCCACCACGGCCCGCTGGCAGGTCGTGCTCATCGAGGACGCCGACCGGATGACCGAGCAGGCCTCGAACGCCGTCCTCAAGGCCGTCGAGGAGCCGAACGAGCGCACCGTCTTCCTGCTGTGCGCGCCGAGCGAGCACCCCGACGACGTGAGCGTCACCATCCGCTCGCGCTGCCGCCCGCTGCGCCTGCGCACGCCGGTCACGTCGGCGATCGCGGAGGTGCTCGTCGAGCGGGACGGCATCGACGTCGAGACCGCGAGCTGGGCCGCGAGCGTGAGCGGGGGCCACATCGGGCGGGCACGGCGGCTCGCGCGCGACGAGGACGCCCGGAACCGTCGGGAGGCCGTGCTCGCCGTCCCGCGCTCGCTGCGCAGCCCGGCGGAGGTGTTCGCGGCCGCGGACGGTCTCGTGGGAGCCGCCGAGGCCGAGGTCGCCGCCCTGACCGGGGAGCGGGACGAGGCCGAGCGCGAGGAACTGGCTGTCTCCATGGGCGCGGGCGGATCCGGCAAGGGAGTGGCCCAGGCCCAGCGCGCGGCCAAGGCCGCCGAGAAGGACCTCGTGGCCAAACAGAAGCAGCGCGCGACCCGGACGCGCCGCGACGCGCTCGACCGCGCCCTCGTCGACCTCGCCGGCTACTACCGCGACGTCCTCGTGCGCGGGTTCGGCGCCGCGGTCACCGCGACGCACCCGGACCGCGCCCGCGAGGTCGAGGCCGCCGCTCGGGAGGGCTCGCCCGAATCGGCGCTGCGCCGCCTGGAAGCGGTCCTGGCCTGCCGGGACGCGCTGGAGACGAACGTGAAGCCGCAGATCGCGGTCGAGGCGATGGTGACGGCGCTGCGCTCCGGATAGGCGGTCAGCCCTCGACGAACACCAGGTCCGGGATCGCCGCCGTCAGCGCCACCCGGTCGCCGTCCTGGGTGATCAGGCCGCGGCCGGGCTCTCCTCGACGGGCCAGGTCTGACCACCACCTGCGGACCCTGACCGCCGCGCGCGTGGTCGAGCAGGACGGCCGCACGTTCCGGGTCCCGACGACGGGTGTGGTCCCGGTGCACACGATGATGCTCGCCGCCGGCGATGGCGCCGGGCTGCTCCGCTGAGTTGCCCGATTCCGGCCCCGTGGGAGGAACGGGGCGATTAGCGTGCTCGGGGTGAGCACGCCCGTCCCGCCGCCGGGGCTCTACACGCAGCCGCCCACCGGTCTGCCACCCGCGCTCGCCGAGCGCCCGGTCGGAGCCTCGGACCCGACCGTGCTGACCGACGGCCAGGTCGTGCCCCGACAGATCGTGCCCGCGCCCGCAGCCGCCGGCGCGTTCTCGGTCGATCTCGCCCGCGCTCCTCAGGTGCTCCGGGATCTCCAGGACGCCCGGCAGGAGCTCGAGGACCTGAAGGTCGAGGCCCGGTTCCTCGGCAAGGTCGACCCGTCGTCGAACGACCAGGTCAGCCTCGACGCCGCGGCGGTCCTCGGCGCCGTGGCCGTCGGCGGTCCCGGCTCACTCCTCGAGGCGCTCGATGCCGGCGTCACCAGGCTCGATGGGTTGATCGGCGCGATCAGGTCCGAGCTCGACGCCTACCAGCAGACGGATCGGGCGAACGGTGCGCGGATCGACGACGCGAGGGCGTGAGGCGCTCGGGGCCGTCGGACTCGTGGCGGTCGTGCTCACGGCGGCGTGCACCGGCACGTCGAGTCCGCCCGCTCCCGCCGCGACGACGGCCGGAGGTCCGGACCTTCCGCCGTCGGTCACGCACCCACTCGACGCGGCGGCCGTGGCCGAGGCACCGTGCGCCCGGCTGCTCACGGCCGACGAGTTGCGGACGCTCGGCATCTCGGCGCCGGGTCGACCTCGTACCTACCTCGGGGTCGCCGAGTGCTCGTGGACCTCCGGCGCTGACGACCGACTGCGGATCGGGGTCGTCACGACGCGCGATCTCCTCGCCGACACCTACCGTTCGAGCCACGCGCCAATCTTCGAACCGACGACCGTCGCGGGCTACCCCGCGGTCCGACAGCGAACATCCGCGACCTTCAACACCTGCGATGTGACCACCGGTCTCGGCGGCCGTCAGGCGCTGGAGACGGATTGGACAGGTTCCGCGCCCGCATCGCCGTCCACCGACCCGTGTGCACACGCCGAGGAAGCGATCGCGCTGGTCGTCCGGAAGCTGCCGCCCCAGAGATGAAACCGCGTCCATCGGACACGGCTTCGCGAGCAGTGGTGGCCCGGTCTCGAAGACGTCACCCCGGACCGAACAGCTATTGCGCACCCGCGTCATCGTGACGCGGTTGCGCAAGGGCGCTTCGCGCTGCTGAGGCGGGGCCGTGACCTCCTGCTCCGCGACGCCGACCACCGCCGCCCCGGTGGCCGCAAGCAACCACATGGCTCGGCCAGCGGGGATGGCCGGTCTCGAAGACGTCACCCCGGACCGAAGCGGCACCGCGCGACCGCGTCGTCGTGACGCGGTTGCAGGAGAGCGCTTCGCGCTGCCGAGGCCGGACAGTGACCTACTGCTCCGCCACGTCCACCACCGTCGCCCCGGTGGCGGCCAGCAGCTCGTCGGGCGTCGCGTCGAAGACCGTCCTCGGCGAGCCCGCGGCCGCCCACACCCGCGGCCACGCCAGGACCTCCCGCTCCACCACGGTCCGCACCGGCGCCGTCAGGCCCACCGGCGCGACGCCTCCGATCGCGAAGCCTGTCCGTTGACGAACGAACGCCCCGGTCGCCTGCTCCACCGGCGACCCGACCACCGTCGCCAGCCGCCCCACGTCCACCCGTGAGGACCCGGCGGCGAGCACCAGCACCGCCTCGTCGGAGTCCGGCAGCCGGAACACCAGCGACTTCACGATCTGCCCGACCTCGCACCCCAGAGCCGCGCCGGCCTCGGCCGCCGTCCGCGTCGAGTCGGGGAGCTCGCGGACGCGCCCGGTCAGCCCGAGCGAGTCGAGCGCGGCGGAGACCCGGTCGACGCTGCGCACCTTCGCCACGTCTCAGCCCAATCGTCGGTTCGCCAGCACGGGCAGCACCGCTCGCGTCTTCTCCACCGACGCCGTGTCGACGTCGACCACGAGCAGCCCCGGGTCGGCCGCCAACGACTCCTCGACCACCCCGAACGGCGAGGCCACCAACGAGTGGCCGACCCCGCGCGGGGCCTTGCCGGGGTCGATCCCGCGCGCGAGCGGGTCGGCCTGGTCGCAGGCCAGCACGTACGTCGTCGAGTCGATCGCCCGGGCGCGCACGAGCAGCTCCCACTGTTCGACCTTGCCCGGACCGGCACCCCAGGACGCCGGGAGCAGCACCGTCGAGGCGCCGCGGTCGGCCAGGGCGCGGAAGAGCTCGGGGAAGCGGATGTCGTAGCAGGTCGCGAGGCCGAGGGTCTCGCCGTCGACCTCGACCACGACCGGCTCGGACCCCGGCGCGACGGTGTCCGACTCCGCGAACCCGAACGCGTCGTAGAGATGGATCTTGTCGTACGAGGTGTCGACGCCGCGGCCCGTCGCGAGCAGCGTGTTGGTGACGCGCCCGTCGTCGGTGGGCGTGAACATCCCGGCCACGACGAGCACGCCGTTCTGCTCGGCGATCTCGCGGACCCGGCTCGCCCACGGCCCGTCCAGGGGCTCCGCGACCGGCTTCAGCGAGACCCCGAACCGGCACATGGTCGCCTCGGGGAACACGACGACGGAAGCGCCCTGCTGCGCGGCGAGCGCGGCATGGTCGGCGATCAGCTCGAGGTTCGCCATCGGATCGTCCGTGGCCAGAATCTGGGCGAGGGCAACGCGCATGCCGCCGTGTATACCGGTCCGATGGACGTGGCCGAGTACCTCGCCCGCATCGGGGCGGGCGCCGACGACGACCTCGCGACGCTGACCGAGCGCCACTATCGCGCGGTCCCGTTCGAGAACCTGTCGATCCACCTGGGGGAAACGATCGACACCCGGCCCGACGCGCTCTTCGACAAGATCGTGCGACGTCGTCGGGGCGGGTTCTGCTACGAGCTCAACGGGCTGTTCGGCGCGCTGCTGTCCGAGCTCGGCCACGAGGTCGCGTTCCTCGGGGCGAGGGTGCACGGGCAGGACAGCGACACCGCGCCGCTCGCGCACCAGGCCCTGCGGGTGACCGGTCGGGACGGCGTCGCGCGGCTCGTCGACGTCGGGTTCGGCGGGTTCTGCGTGCCGGCGCTGGAGCTGGGCTCGCCGTCGACCCAGGTGGACCCGCAGCCCGACGGCGACGTCGAGGTGCACCCTCCCGCCGGCGGGCCCGGGTACCGGCTCGACGGCCGGGAGTACGAGCGGACCGACTTCGAACCGACCTGTTGGTGGACGGCCACCCATCCCGCCTCCGGCTTCACCCGCGGCCCGACCTGCACGCTGCCGCTCTTCCCGGCGGGCCGGGTCACGCTCGCGGGCACGATGCTGATCCGGACGGCCGCCGACGGGACGCGCACCGAGGAGACCGTGTCCGAGGACGAGGCCCTGACCGCCTACCGCGATCTGTTCGGCCTCGTCCTCGAGCGGCTCCCGATCCCGCTGCACCCCCAGGCGCCAGCGGACCTGTCACCCGCCTCGTGATCCGGCCGGCGCGAAGAGCGCGACCAGCGTCGGGTCGTTGAACGAGGTGATCCGCCCGACGCGCCCATCGACCACCGTCAGGACCTGCACCCCGTAGGGCCGGTCCTCGCCGTCGCGACGGTGGACGACGAGGGCGGGCTGGCCGTTCGCCCGGGTCGGCTCCATGCGCCAGGCGCCCGCGCGCCGCAGGACCCGGCTGCCGAGGAAGCCGACGACCGCGTCGCGCCCGGTGAACCAGGTCGGGATCGGCGGCATCTCCAGCTCGACGTCGGCGCGCAGCACGCCGACCAGGGCGGCCGGGTCGGCCCGGGCGAACGCGTCGACGTAGCGGTCGAGGAGGTCCCGCAGTCCCTCGTCGTCGGGCTCGACGAGGGCGTCGGGGTCCGGCGCCGCGTCCGCGAGGCGGGCCCGGGCCCGGCGCAGCGCGCTGTCGACGGCGTCGCCGGTCGTGTCGAGCACGTCCGCGGTCTCGGCGGTCGAGAACCCGAGCACGTCGCGCAGCGCGAGCACGGCCCGCTGGCGCGCCGGGAGCAGCTGCAGGGCCGCGACGAACGCGAGGCGGACCCCCGCACGGCCGGCGACGACCGCGGCCGGGTCGCCGCCGAGCAGGCCGTCGGGTGCGGGCTGCAACCACGGCACCGTCGGGTCGACCTCCCCGACCGCGACCCGGTGGTCGTCGCGCGGGGCGGCGAGCCCCGACGGCAGCGGACGACGGCCGCGGGTGCCCGCCGCGGACAGGCTGGCCCGGGTGGCGATCGTGTAGAGCCAGCGGCGCAGCGAGGACCGCTCCTCGAACCCGTCGATGCCGCGCCACGCCCGCAGGTAGGTCTCCTGCACCACGTCCTGGGCGTCGTGGATCGAGCCGAGGATCCGGTAGCAGTGCGCGACGAGCTCGGGCCTATAGCGCTCGGCCCGGGCGCTGAACTCGGTCGCGGGGGTCACGAGGTCAGTCCAGCGGGTGCAGACCGGCGGCGTCGAGCCGGTACTCGACGGCCGGTGGGGTCGGGTCGGAGGCGAGCCCGACGACGGCCTTCCCCACCTGCTCCGCGGTGAGGGCCGGGCCCATCCGGGCCGCGAAGGCGTCCGGGTCCACGCCGGCCCGGGCGGCGTAGGCCGCGGCGGCCGCACCACCCAGGTCGGTCGCCGGGGTGAGCCGGGGGAGCAGCGTCGTGAACCGCAGGCCGAGCCCGGCACGCTCGGACTCCTCGGCGGCGTAGCGCGCCACGAAGCGGATGGCCGCCTTGGCCCCGGCGTAGCCCCCGGAGAGGGGCGACCCGGCCAGGGCCGCGCCGCTCGACAGGGCGACGACGAGGCCGCCGGGCGCCAGGGGCGTCGTCAGTGCGGCCTTCGTCCAACCGAAGACGTGCCGGGTGTCGACCTCCCAGGATCGGCCGAACGACTCCCAGGTCTGCTCCGGCAGCGGCGCCAAGGCGGGGGCGGCGCCGGCGTTGAGCACGAGCAGCCCGGGGCGGTGCTCCGCGAGGACGGTCGCCGCGAGGTCCTCGTCGACGGCGTCGCCGGCGACCGGGACGAACCCGTCGCCGAGCTCCTCGCGCAGGGCGTGCAGGCGGCCCGCGTCGCGGGCCACCCCGACGACGGGGGTCCCGGCGCGGACGAGGGAAGCGGCGATGGCTCGGCCGAAGCCGCGGCTGGCTCCGGTGACGACGGCAGGTCGGGACGGCTCGGACACGGCGGCCTCCACGGGGGCGCGGGGATGGGTCGCCCATCGAGACCGCGCCGCTCGTCCGGAACCGTCACCGATCGACCGTGACCTGGAGCACACGCAGCCCGGTGCCACCCCGGTCGTGGGGCGGAGCGCTCGGGTCACCTAGACTCTCCCCCATTGCCGCCTTAGCTCAGTCGGCCAGAGCAACGCACTCGTAATGCGTAGGTCGTCGGTTCGATTCCGACAGGCGGCTCCGCAGGTCAGGGCCCGTATCGAGCCTCGATACGGGCCCTCTTGCTGTCGCCCGGGGGCTCTTTCGTGGCCTTCACGCGCCGTACTGTGCAGCTCATGGCCACCTCCGAGTCGTCACACCGCCGGCCTCGCGGCAGCGTGACCTGGCTCCCGAGCGGGTCCGCGCGCGTGAAGGTCTACGCCGAGATCGACCAGCTCACATGCCAGCGCATAGCCAGTCTCGTCGCCTTCCACTCGTCCGCATCGGCGGAGGCTGTGGAGTTGGGAGTGGCGACCGAGCCGGTGGAGTTCCAGGCGGTCTCCCCGACAGGCCGCGCATGGCAGCGGGGTGGAGTCGACCAGGCGCAGCGGCTCGCGCCAGGAATCGGCGTTGCGGGCCAGCTCCCCGATCACCGCCGCGATCAGCGGGCCCGGGCCAGGCAGAGCAGCTCGGCGTCGGTGAGCCGCGGTTTGCGGCCCGGTCGGTGCTCGCGAGTCCACCCCAGGGCGGGCAGGACACGATCATCGAGGTGGACATACAGTGCGGTCAGGAGGGCGTCGCGGTTACTCGTCACACAGTGGCCTTCGACGCCCTCCGCCCACGTTCAGGTGACCGACACACCCAAGATCTAATCGGACTCAGTCATCAGTAGGCTGCCTGCCTTCGGCGGTAGGCGATGACAGCGAGCGCGAGCCCGGCGACGGGCAGCAAGATCACGGTGGGGGCCGAGACGGCCGTCGCGGCTGGAGAGAAGCCCTGCTCGCCGACTACGACGCCGCTGATGAGGTCGAGCAGTCCAGGCACCGCGAGCAGCAAGCCGAACCAGCTTGGGAGGATGCGGCTGCTGATGATCGCGGTGCCCAGCAGAACGAGTGCTGCGCCGAGCAGCAGGGCGGCGTAGCTCGTGGTCGCCCATTCGAGCCATCGTGCGAGTTCCGCGATGCGGAACGCTGCAGCCTTCTCGCTCGGCGCAGCACCGGCCCACGCATCGACCGCGTGCTTGAGAGCGACGCCGTCGATGGCGTACTGGATCGCGCCGGCAGCGGCAGCCAGGATCGTCAGCACGATGCCGAGCCGGTTCAACAGTGACGGCCGGCGACCAGCGGCGGCCCGGTAGAGCAGCAGAAGGCCGGCAGTGAAGATCAACGAGGCGGCGAACTGCAGGAGGTGCGCCGTCGGCCAGACGTCGGACGCGGCTATGCCGACAAACACGGCGGGCAGGTCGTTGGCGTCGCCCCCGGGCGGCGAGGCGTGGAACGCCCCGGCCACTCCATCAAGGATGAGACTTCCCAGGAGCAGGCCCGCGGCCTGGCTCAGCACCCGTCGGCCGCTGAGTACCGACGAACCTGAAGCCTCGGACGTCTCGCCGTCGGCACGGCCATCGGTGGTGGCCTCGGCCATGCGGCCTCCTCTCGGGCTCGAGCATGCAATCCCGCACCGAATTCGGCCGCAAGCGGCCGAGGTCGTCAATGCTCCGTCGGGGGGAGGGTCGCCGCAGCGGTCTCGCTGGGTTTCGATGCGCCATCGGTGAGGTCCTGGGCATGGTCATCGGGACGGCCCTCGGGCTGCACAACGCAGCTATCGTGGTCCTGGCGATCGCCATGGCCTTCGTGTTCGGCTACGCGCTCACCGTGCGACCGACACGCTGAAGTTGTCGGGCGTGCTCACACCGATGCGACGAGACGTTGAAGACTGCCGCATCACGCTGGCGCATACTCGCCGAGGTGAAGCCCAACCGGTCGGTTCCCGGCAGTGTCGTCATCCCGGTCCTCGTCTATCCGGATGTGCGAGCAGCGGTCACGTTCCTGGAGGAGGCCTTCGGCTTCGAGGAGCGGGTCCGCATCGGCGAAGATCACCGCGCCCAGCTGCGCTACGGCGACGGCGGGCTCATCGTCCGCGACGTCCACCACGAGGCGCTGCGACCACCGGATTCCGGCGGCCGCTCCCATGAGGTGATGGTCCGAGTCGAGGACGCTCGTGGACACTGCGAGCGAGCACGGGCCGCAGGCGCGACGATCCTCTCCGAGGCCACCGACCATAAGTATGGCGAGCGCCAGTACCAGGCTCAGGATCCCTTCGGTCACCACTGGACCTTCTCCGAGACACTGGCCGACACCAGGCCTGAGGACTGGGGCGGCGTCAGCGTCGGCGGGTAGCTCCGCTGCGTAGCGACGGTCGTGCTGCTCAAGCCCCGCTGTGAGCTCGACTCCTGGTAGCGGACACCTCGTCTGAGGTGGACCCGGTCCGCCAGGGAGGCTGACGTTCGTGCCTGCTCCTCATCCGCCGGAGTTCCGGCGTCGTGCGGTCGAGCTTGCGCGCGCGACCTCGAGGGTCAGCCCGTAGCGCTCGAGGACGGCGCTGGGCGAGCAACCGGTTGCGATGATCGTCAAGGACCTCGGAATTTCTTTCGAGTGCGTCGCGGTCAGCGCCGACGGCTCCCGCGAGCGACGCGGTGGTGGCCGGCTCGTCGCCCAGGGCGTCGGCGATCCCGAGTTCCGCGACGACGTGGACGGCGCGCGGCGATGTAGGCGGTCGACAGGCTCACGAGGGTCTCGGCGCCGTCGGGCTCGGGGGACGGCACGACGTCACTCACGTCCGGTCCAGGTTCGGCTCGGCCGCGGCGCCGGTGACCGCTCGACCGGGACGCAGGAGGGCTTCGATCTCCTCGGCCGCGGCGGAGGCCCCGTCGGTCGCGCGGATGCGTGCCCCGACGGCTGCGGCGGCGAACCGGTGCGGCCCGCCGCCGATCAGGGAGCGGGCCGCGTCGCGGATCGCCACCGGTGACGCTCCGGTGGTGAGCACCAGACCAGCCCCGCTCTCCTGGACCGCGGTCCCGATCATCTGGTGGTCGAGGTGGGGATCGAGGGGGATCGTCACGATCGGCAGGGCGTGCGCGAGGGCGCGCATGGCGGTGGCGTGTCCGCCGTGCCCGATCAGGAGCGAGGCGGTGGGCATGACCTCGTCGTGCGAGAGGTGGCGGTGCAGCTCGGTGTTGGGGCCGACGCGGAGCTCGGCGGGATCGACCTCGGGACCGGTCGCGGCGATCACCCGGACGTCGAGCGGGGCGAGAGCGTCAAGGACGTTCTGCAGCACCGTGACCTGCCTGGGATAGAAGATCGTGCTCATGCTGACCAGGACGGTGGGTGGCGCGCCCGGGGCCGAGGGTCGCAGGTCGGCGTGGATCGGGTCGGCCGGGATGGGGTCGGCCTGGATCGGACCGGTGTAGCGGGTGTTACCCGAGGGATCCCGGCCGGCGGGATCGAGGCCTCGGTCGGTGGCCACGAGGACCCGGTCCGCGGCGGCCCAGAGCGGTCCGGGTCGCAGGCCGCGCAGCGTGGCGAGCAGCCCGACCGGGCCGCGTGCCCAGTCGTGGGTGACGTAGCGGCGGAAGGTGTGGAGCAACGCAACGCTCGGGAGACCCGAACGTACGGCAGCCCGCAGTGCCGACAGCCGCATGCCGTCGACGAGGAGCAGGTCGGGGGCGCGGGGCCCCTCGAGCTCGTCGGCGACGTCTCGGGCGGGTCCGGCCTCGGTGAACATCGCCAGGAAGTCACGCGATCGTCGCAGGTTCGACGTCCTGCCGGTCGCCGACCAGGGTCGGGCGTGGCGGTAGGGGACGAACGCGACCCCGGTCGCCTCGACTGCGTCGCGTTGGGTGGCGTGTCCGAGCGCGCGCACCTCGTGACCGCGCTCGCTCAACCGCGTGGTGATCCCGAGCAGCGGCGGTACGTTGCCGCCTCCGTCCCACGTCACCGCGAGGATCCGGGCCATCTCGTGCTCCTCGGTCGTCTGTCGAGTACTGATCCGTCGATGAGCCAGGGGCGACTCGTCGTCGGGCCTGTCAGGTCGTGTCGGCGAGCACCGCGTGCACGAGCGTGTCCACCCGATCCTCAGCTGTGGTGCGGTCGAGGCCGCGGTCCCGGCGCAGCAACTTCCAGGTGTAGACGTCGGTTGCCACCACGAGGAGGTCGACCTGCTCCTCCGCCAGCTGATCGCCGCGACGGAACGGGTCGAAAGCCTGCTGCACCCACTCGCGGTGCATGGCCCGTCCGCGGTCGGTGATCCGGCGTACCTCGGGCACGGTGTTCTCCTGACCGAGCATGGTGATCACCCAGTCGCCGATGTCCTCGTACTCGTCGAACAGGGCAGACACGGCGGATCGTGTGTCCCCGCCGGCCGGCACCTCCCGCGCACAGAGGAGCTCGGTCTGGACGAACTCCAGGGCCGCGGCGAACAGGCCGTCCCGGCTACCGAAGTGGCGCAACACCGTGCGGACGGTGACGCCGGCGCGCTCCGCCACGTCAGCCAGCACGATCTCGACCGACATCGTCTCCCGCCCCAGTTCCCACACCGCGCGCAAGATCCGGCGGCGCGTGTCCTCCACCGCGGCTGCCCGGGCCCGCATCACGTAACCGCGCCGCGTATCCATGTCACTCAAGTGGACACTGAATAGGTTTCGGTGTCAACGAGGGGGACACCGAATCCGCGACCGGCGGTGGGAGAACTCGGCAGCCGCGGCCCCCGCTGGTCGGTGGTGCGAGGTGGCCGTGGAGCTGGCCACCCGAGGGTGCTCGCGATACGCCTGGCGGTGCGGGTCGCGGCGGGTCGCCCTCGGATCGGCGTGCGAGTTCCGGAGGAGGCACGCCCCGAGCATCGAGCCCACGCAGCGTCGGCAACGCCGGCAGAGACGTTGGGTGGCAGGGATGTCCTGCCAACACGCTGCGGGACTCGGTCGTGATCCCCGGGACCGAGGTACACCCTTCGAGCTGGGCACTCTCTGCGAAGCCTTCGGTATCGACCCGATTTACTTGTCGCGGCCCCGGATCGGATGCAGCGCCGCCCGGGTCTTGCCGCCGACGTCGTTGTCGGCCACCACGTCCGGGCTCAGCAGCGCGGTCAGCGCGTCGAGATCGCCGCGGCAGGCGGCGTTGAGGAACCGCTCGAGCAGCCGTCGATGCTCAGCGGGGCTGGATGGCGGACCGGGCACCCTGCGCGCCGGGCTGATCGGCGTCCCGGGTCGGCCGGCCCGTAGGACCCGTATTCGACGAGCTGTTTCCGGGAGCCGTGCCGACCGCTCCATACCGCGGAAGAGGCCGGGCAGACCGGCAGACGCGGCGGCCCTGGGCCAGAGACGGTCCGAGTAGATCCACTGCCTGTTCGGCAGAACAACGTGCGCGTACCCAGGCTCAGTCGTCCGTCTCGGGTGAGGGAGCGAGCGCGCGGTTCGGGACGATCGCCTTGCCGAACGTCTCGTTCACGATGACCTCGAGCGCGGCGTAGAAGCCGATGGCGCTGAGGACGAGGCCGAGATAGCCACCCACCCGGACGAGGGTGATGTTGTCGAAACCGAATCCGGCCGCCTGGAAGGCGAACACCCCCATGAGGTCCAGGAACAGCAGATTGAGCACCACCGAGACCCGGAAGCTCGCGATCCAGACCAGCACGGTCCAGATGAACCAGCAGAGGAGGAAGACCGCCAGGGTGTGGTTGGCGAGAGCGGGGGCGGGGAACTGGGCCTGCTCGAACGTGAAGAAGGCCCACAGGGAGAGCCAGAACACCCCGTACGAGCCGAACGCCGTGATGCCGAACGTGTTGCCCCGATAGAACTCGCCGACGGCCGCGATGAGTTGCGCGATCCCGCCGGCGAACAGGGCCAGGGGCAGCACGGCAGGGAGCGAGGACTCGGTCAGGAATCCGGCGTTGACGATGTTCAGCAGGAGGTTGGCCAGGGAGAAGCCGGCCAGCCCGAGCGCGGCGGGGTTCGCGAGTGTCGTGGTGCCCGCCTTGGGCGCGAGGCGCTCGTCGGCCATCGGGTCGGTGAAAGATCCTGGTCGGCGTCCCTTCCGCGTCGCACCCGGATTCGGAGAACCATGGCTCGCGTTCATGTGAGTCTCCTTCGTGTCTACGGGCGCTGGCCCTGCCCCTCGCAAACGCGGCGCCGGGCCGCGCGAGGTGGCCGACCCTATGTCAACCGCCGCTGAATCTGGACCCCTACAGAGCGGCCGAGAAGAGGTCCGGTGCGGAGTGGTTGATCTTCAGTTGTCCCTCCTGGCGGCCGTGGAGACGCGGCTCGAGATCGCGGTCTTCGAGCCGGTCCCACGAGAGACCGATCAGGGGGCCGCCCAGAAGATCGTCGATGGGTCTCGGGGATTGCTGGGCGAGCCCACTGCGCCGAGAAGGCTCAGCGTGGTCGCTTTGCGCCATGCCCGAGAGCCACGAGCGCCGCGACCAGCAGGACGACGGCGAGCACGGGCACCCACGGGCGAGCGATCCCGAGCAGCAGTGCCGCCGCCGCGGCCCCTACGGCGACCGCGGCGAGCTGTCGCAGCGCCGCGACCCGGGCCCGCGGACCGCCGACGACGAGCGCGACCACGCCTCCCGTCAGGGTGCCGGTGAGATAGGTCGTCGACTCCCCGAGGCGTAGCGCGGTACTGCTCTGCGCCCCCATCGCGAGCGCTGCGGCGCCCACCAGGATGAGCAGGACCCCCGGTGGCAGGACCGCACTGCTGCGCACCCACACCACCGAGAGCGCGACGAGCACCACGAGCTCCGCGGCCAGCGGGCCGGCGACGGCGCTCGGACGTCGACGCCACGCGAACGACCACGTGGCAACCCCGAGAGCGAAGCCGAGCACCGCGATCAGCGGCGGCCACACCGCGGTGGCATCACCGCGCCCCACCGCTCCACCGGCCACGACGAGGTTGCCGGTCACGACGCTGGCGAAGGGGCCGCCGAGGCTCGTCACTGCCCACAGGTCCACCACGCCCGACGCGAGTGCGAGCAGCGTGGAACCGGTCGCGACCCGACCCGCCGAGCGCCCGGTCCTGCTCTCGGTCACGTACGGCAGCCTCCCAACGACGACGCCAACCCGCTACGCCCTGTCCGGCAGGCTCGCGTCCTCCGACCCGTCTTGACCTACGCATCGGTCCGGCTCCCGTTCAGCGCCCTCAGCCGCTGTCGGCGGTGTGCGGCCATGCGGACCGGGGCGTCGAGTGAGCCGCTGCCCGCGTAGCGCCCGGTGCGCTGGACGACGGAGAAGAACACCCGCGAGCCGAGGACCTCGGTGGCGAGGTGGAAGTACTCGCCGTGGGCGTCGCGGTCGTACAGGGCGCCGATCTCGCGCAGCGCGTCGAGGCGGGCCGGGTCGATGGCGAGCCGGGCGTCGAGGTCGTCGTAGTAGTTGTCGGGGATCGCCAGCAGGGGAACGCCTGCTGCCCGGAGTGCCCGTCCCGTGGCGACGATGTCGCCGGTGCGGAACGCGATGTACTGCGGATCGGGCACACAGGGGGCCCACTCGCCGCGGCGGAGCACGGCGACCGACAGGGCGATGCGCACCCGGCGGGATGGGTCGACGACGGTGCGGTTGCGCACCAGCCCGAACGGGGCGGCGAACTCGGTGCTCGTCTCGGGGGCGAGGCCGAGCACGGCGCGGTAGAACAGGGCCGCCTCGTCGGCGTGGTCGAACGGCTGGCTCAGGCCCACGTGGTCGATCCCGGTGATCCCGGTGGCCGCGGTCGGCTCTGCCCCGGTGGGGAGGAAGTCGGCCATCCAGTTGCCCCCGGTCCGGGCGAAGAAGACCGAGGTGCCGTCCGGGGCGGCGACCGCGGCCATGTCCGTCTCGGCCGGGCCCCGCGTGCGGGGCAGCACCGGCGCGCACAGTGCTTCGGCCCGCGCCGCCGACGAGTCCGGGTCGGCCGAGGAGACGGCCAGCGCCCCGACCACGGCCTGGCCGGGGTCGCCGGTGAGCACGACCGCGGCGTTGAGGAGCACGGTGGCGTCGCCCTGCTGCCAGCGCTGCACGGGTTTGCTGCGATGGTGACCGGTGTGGGCGAAGCCCAGGTCGGCCAGCACGCCCCCGAGGACCGGACCGGACTCGGCGTCGACACCGATCTCGGCGAACGCGTGTCCGGTCAGCTCCGGCGGGCCGGGCGGTGCGCTGAGCACCAGGCGGTCGCGCAGGGTCGCTGCGGCGGGGGTGCCTGCCAGCTGCTCCTCGAGGTGGATCAGCGAGCGCATCGCGTCGACGGCTGTCCGGGCCGGGTCGGACTGGCGGAAGACGTCGTTGAAGACCTCGAGGGAGAGCGGGCCCCGGTAGCCGGCGGCGAGGACCTGCCTCAGGAAGCCCGGGAGGTCGAAGGCGCCCTGGCCCGGGAAGAGGCGGTGGTGGCGGCTCCACTGGAGGACGTCCATCGCGAGGTGCGGGGCGTCGGCGAGCTGCAGGAAGAACAGGCGGTCGGCGGGGACGGCGGCGAAGGCCGACGGGTCCGAGCCGCGGGACAGGACGTGGAAGCTGTCGAGGCAGAGGCCGAGCGACGGGTGTCCGGCCCGGCGCACGATCTCCCACGAGTGGTCCCAGGTCGACACGTGACGGCCCCAGGCGAGGGCCTCGTAGGCGATCCGCAGGCCCCGCTCCCCGGCCCGGTCGGCGAGGGTGTGGAGCTGCTCGGCGGCGAGGTCGTCGTCGTCGATCGCCTCCGCGGACGTCGTCGAGCACATCAGCACGGTCTCGGCGCCGAGGTCCTCCATGACGTCGAACTTGCGCTCGGCCCGGCGCAGGACACGCACGAACGCCTCCGGCGGGAGGGCCTCGGCGTCCCGGAACGGCTGGTAGAGCTCGACGGCCAGGCCGAGGTCGGCGCACCGGTCGCGGATCTCGGCGGGGGAGAAGGGCGCGGCGACCAGGTCGTTCTCGAAGATCTCCACGCCGTCGAACCCCGCGCCGGAGGCGGCCGAGAGCTTGTCGGTCAGGGTGCCGGACAGGCAGACCGTCGCGATGGACCGCCGCGGCGCGGCCCCGTCGGCGTCGGCTCCGCTCATGCGATGCGCTCGGTGGGTGCACCGCCGACGAGCTCGGCGAGGTGGGCCAGCATGCGGTCGGTGTCGGGTGGACGGCCGGTGAAGAGGGTGAACGCGTGGGCGGCCTGGAACACCGCCATGGCTCCGCCGTCGAGGGTGCGGCACCCGCGTCGTCGGGCCTCCCGGAGCAGCGCGGTCTCCAGCGGCCGGTAGACGACCTCGGCGACCCAGAGGTGCGGGTGCAGGAGTTCGGCCGGCAGCGGGAGGCCCGGGTGCGCGGCCATCCCGACCGGGGTCGCGTGGACGAGCCCGTTGGCGGTGTCCATCAGCTCCGGGAGCCGCTCCGGGTCGGCGGCCACCGCTCGGTCGGGGCCGAGGGCCTGCGTGGCGGCGGTGGCGCGCTCGGGGTCGACGTCGAGGACGGTGAGGGTGCCGACCCCGAGTTCGAGCAGGGCGTGGGCCACCGCGATCCCGGCCCCGCCGGCCCCGAGCTGGACGACGTGGTCCCGCGGCACGGTCGGCAGACCGCGGCGGAAGCCCGCCGCGAAGCCCGACTTGTCGGTGTTGTGGCCGATCGAGCGCCTGCCGTCGAAGACGACGGTGTTCACGGCTCCGAGCGCCTCGGCGTCCGCCGACAGCACGTCGAGGTGCGGGATCACCAGCTGCTTGCAGGGGTGGGTCACGTTCAGCCCGGAGTAACCGGCCCGGCGGGCCTGCGCCACGATGGCGCCGACCTCACCCGGCGCCACGCCGAGCCGGGTGATGTCGAACCGCCGGTAGGAGTAGTCCAGGCCGTGCGCGGCGCCCTCGCGCTCGTGCAGGGCGGGGCTCAGCGAGGGCCCGATCCCGGCGCCGACGAGGCCGACGACGTGGCGCTCGCGGGCCGTCACGCGGCGGCCAGCACGGGGGCGTGGGCGGGCTTCGCACCGAGCTCGTGCATCGGGACGCGGTAGGTCTCCCGGGTGCTCAGGGCACACCCGGCGGCGATGATCGTGCAGATGGCGGTGAACACCGCGACCGGGACCCAGCCCTCGGCGCCGGGGCCGGCGATGGCGGTCGCGATGGTGGGGGCGAACCCGCCCAGGGCGAAGCCGATCTGGGTGCCGATGGCCATGCCGGAGCACCGGACCCGGGTCGAGAACATCTCGCCGTAGAGCGACGGCCACACCCCGTTGGCGGCGCTGTAGACCACGCCGACCAGGGCGATGCCGATGACGAAGATCAGGGTGTAGTTGCCGCTCGAGATCGCGCCGAGGTAGGCGAACGTCAGCGCACCGGAACCCAGTGCGCCCCCGATGAACACCGGCTTGCGGCCGATCCGGTCGGCGAGCGCAGCCCACAGCGGGATCGCGGCCAGCGCGACGACGTTCGCGACGACCCCGACGGCGAGGACCGTCGCCTTGTCCAGGCCGACCGGCCCCGCGGCGTAGGAGAGCGCGTAGACGCTGGTGATGGTGCTGACGACCGCGACCAGGGCGCAGCCGACGACGCGGGCGACGTCGAGGCCGTTCTCCCGGAACAGGGTGGCGATCGGGAGCTTGGCGACCTCCCGGGTCTCGGCCGCCTCGGCGAAGGCGGGCGTCTCGGGCATGGTGCGGCGGACCCAGACGCCGACCCCGACGACGATGGCGCTCAGGAAGAACGGGATGCGCCAGCCCCAGGTCATCAGGGCCTGGGTCGGCAGGTCGGCCAGCGGGATGAAGATCAGGGTGGCGACGATGAGGCCGGCCTGGGTGCCGCTGAGGGTGAAGCTGGTGAAGAAGGCGCGTCGGCGCGCCGGGGCGTGCTCGAGGGTCATCGAGTTCGCCCCGCTCTGCTCGCCGCCGGCCGAGAAGCCCTGCAGCAGGCGCAGGACGACCAGGGCGACCGGCGCGACGATCCCGATCCGGTCGTAGGTCGGCAGGCACCCGACGAGGAACGTTGCGGTGCCCATCAGCACCAGACTCAGCATCATGACCCGCTGGCGTCCGAACCGGTCGCCGTAGTGTCCGAGGACCGCAGCGCCGATCGGCCGCGCGACGTACCCGACGCCGAAGGTGGCCAGCGCCGCGAGGCTGGCGAGGGTCGGGTTCCCGGACGGGAAGAAAATCTTGCCGAACACGAGCGCCGCGGCGGTCCCGTAGATGAAGAAGTCGTAGTACTCCACGACGCTGCCGATCCATCCGGCGAAGGCCGCCTTGCGCGGGGTCCTCGTGCCGGGGGGCTCGGCGTCGCGGGGCGGCTCGACCACGTTGTCGCTCATGCTGATCTCCAGGCGTCAATGTACGAACCGGTACGTTCATACCTGGCATGCGGCCGAGATCACAAGAGTGCGGCGGGGGTGAGGGCGGCGGTGTCTACGATCGGGACCGTCGAGGCCCGGTCAGGCGAGGAGTCCGATGTCAGCGTCCCGGACGGTCGAGGGCGACGAGCGACGGCGCGACGCGGAGCGCACCAAGTCCGAGCTGCTCGCCGTCGCCACCGAGGAGTTCGCCCGGCGCGGGCTCAGCGGGGCCCGCGTCGACGAGATCGCCGCCCGCACCCGGACCACCAAGCGGATGATCTACTACTACTACGGGGGCAAGGAACAGCTCTACACCGCCGTCCTCGAGAAGGCCTACGGGGAGATCCGGGCCGCCGAGCAGGCCGTCGACGTCGCGCACATGGATCCCGTCGCGGCGATCCGCCGGCTGGCCGAGCTGACCTTCGACCACCACGAGGCGCACCCCTCGTTCGTGCGCCTGGTGAGCATCGAGAACACCCACGACGCCGTACACATCGCCCGGTCGCCGACCCTGTCGAACCTCGCCGCCCCGGCCCTCGACGTGATCGGACAGATCCTCGACGCGGGACGCACGTCGGGCGTGTTCACCGTCGAGGCCGACGCCCTCGACGTCCACATGCTGATCAGTTCCTTCTGCATCTTCCGGATCGCCAACCGCCACACCTTCGGCGCGCTGTTCGGCCGCGACCTCGCCGACCCGGCCCTGCGCGAGCACTACCGCGCGATGGTCGGCGACCTGGTCGTCGCCTACCTCACGTCCGGGGCTCCCGCTCGGCCGCCAGGGCCCGCGGGTGGATGAGGAGGCGGTCGAGCCCGGCCCGGCACCGGGTGAGGAACGCGACGTCGTCGACCGGGGCCGGCGTGTCGTCGGCCCCGGTGGCCGGTGAACCGATGGCGACCAGCCGATCCCTCGTGCAGTCGCTCGGACACGCACACCCTGCTCACGGGCGAGGAGCACGACTCGTACCTGGTCCTGCCGATCGTCCCGCCGCGGCTCTGGGAAACCTGTTGGCGCCGAGCTGCGCGGCGATGCAGTCGAGTGGCATCGCGCCTGTGCAACCGCCTGCGTACTCTCCTGTGCATGAGCGAGCGCATCACGGTGAGCTTCGACGAGTCGGTGGCCAGGCGGGTGCGGCAGTGTGGGGAGCGGACTCGTGGCGGAGCTTCGGGCTACCTCGAGCGCCTGGTCCGCCAGGACGAGTTGCGTGAAGCCCTGAAGGCCCATGGCCGGTGGTTTGCATCGCATCCGGGCTACGAGGCCGATGCCCGGGACGAGGCCGCTGCCGCTGCCGATGCGTAGGGGCGAGGTCTGGCAGTACAGCGGACTCCTCGGCCGACGGGGTCAGTCGGACAAGCGGCTGGTGGTCTCTGCTGATCTCCTCAACGAGAGCGAGGACGTCGCCACCTGCTACGCCCTCCACGTGGTGGGCTCCGATCCCCAGTCGTTGCTGGCCGTCGAGACCCCGTGGGGATGGGCGTCGGTGCTCCTGCTCGATCGACCGCCGCGGTCGATGCTCACCGAGCGGCTCGGGGAGGCGACCCCGGAGCAGATGGACGCGATCGACAACGCTCTCCGCGCCGTTCTGGAGCTCTGAGTGCCTCGGTAGAGGTGGAGTCGGCCTGCGAAGCTGGTGGTCACCGACGACGGGCCGCTCGGCGCCCGGTACGTCCTCTCTTCGCGGGGGCGGGGACGCCCGGTGGCGGGCTGTCTGGACGGCGGGGGGTGCGGGAACTGTTGGCCGTGCGTCCGCGGACGATTCCGATGAACTCCTCCATCAGCTCGGTGTTCTCCGCGTCCGGCCAGGTGAGGACGACGCTGGACTGCGGCGCGTCGGTCACCGGTCGCTGGGCGAGGTCCCGGCGGTGGTGCAGACGCGCCAGCGATTGGGGGAGGACCAGCAGGCCGACGCCTGCGGCGACGAGCTCGATGGCCTCGGCCGTCGTCGTGGGGTCGAACGTCGCGGCGTGGCCGGGGAGGGCTCCCGGCCAGGGGAGGGTGTCGTCCTGCGGGCGGAGGACGATCTCGTCGGCCAGATCGTCGAGCCCTGCGTCGTCGACCGCCGTGAGAACGTGCTCCGTCGGCACGACGACGACGGTGGTCTCGGTGTAGAGCGGGATCGCGTGCAGCCTGGTCCGGTCTATCGGCAGCCGCACCACGCCGGCGTCCACCGCGCCGGACCGGACCTGATCCACCACCTCGGCCGTGGCCGCGCCGAGGAGCTCGAGGGGGACGTCGGGACGACGCTCGGCCCAGATCCGTGCCCACTTGCCCGGTGTGGCCCCCGGGACGTAGCCGAGCCGGAAGGACGCGGACTCGCCGGGCTCGGTCACGGGCTCAGGCTATCGGCGGATGAAGCCCCGATAATCTGTGCCGATGACGCGGCAGAGGGCGACGCAGACGATGAAGCCCGCGACGGCGGCGAAGAAGCTGGGCGTGCACCTCGACGCGACGCCCGCCGAGTTCCGCGACGGCGTGGTTTCTCGTGACGAGCTCGACTCCCTGCAGGCCGACCCGCCCGCGTGGCTGCGCGAGCTGCGGCGCGACGGTCCGCACCCGCGGCCCGTCGTCGCGGACAGGCTCGGTGTGTCGATCTCCGGGCTGGCCCGGGCCGAGATCACCGAGCCGCTGACCACCGCCCAGATCGCGGCGTTGAAGGAAGAACAGCCGGAGTGGCTGCGCCGCGAGCGGAACCTCCGCGCCGAGGTGCAGCGTGAGGAGGCCCGACTGCGCGCCGAGCGGTCGGGCGACGGGAGCACCCGGTAGGCGACCGTTCGGGGTGTGCTGTGGGCTGACCATCACGAACCCCGAACCCGGTGGGCAGGATTCTGGTCATCCGTGGTGGCCTGCCACATGATCGACTGGGAGCGATCTTGTGCGATGAGCACCCTTCGGCTGCCTGGGCGTGACGTGAGCGGTCCCTAAGACGGTCCCTGTGCCGGCTCCGGGGCTGTGGTCGGCTTGCCTCTCGTCGACCTCACCGACCTTTCGAGGGTCCCTCCCGCTGGGGCCGGTCCGCGCCCCGGCGGTTCCTGGCGGCGCGCCCCGGATCACCTCGCGACGACCGGCGATGGCCGGTGCCAAGGTCCACCAGGGTGTGCAGCCGCCCAACGCGATCGATGGTCTCCACGGTGGTATCGCGATGAGCCCTCCTGTCGCGGTAGCGAGGGCGTGAGCGATTGTGGAGCGGCCGTCGCGTCCGAAGCGGAGACTGCAGGTGTGGTCGTCCGCTAGTCGGGCCGGTCGAGCGCGCGTACGGGCAGGTCCCGCATCTCGGCCAGATTCTCTTCGATCGACCTCACTCGCGCGTTCGTGTCGCGCTGGCCGTCGGCAAGCTGGCGCTGTCCGTCAACGAGAAGGCGTAGCTGCTCGGTGTACTCGCGTTGGTTCTCCCCAAGCGCGTTGACGGCTGCCAGCACCGCCCGATAGTCCGCTCGCTCGGCCTCGAGCGCGGCGAGCCGGGCTTCGATTTCGGCCAAGGTGGCAGGCATGCACAGAACGCTACCGTGGACGGGCCGATCCTCCGTTGGCGACGACGACGCCCGAGCCAAGGACGAGTCGGTGACATCGAGGGCCGGGCCGTGCCGCCGTTCTCGTCGGCGAGCTCGCGGCGCACAGGGGCGGGGGTCTCGAGCTTGGCGCGCTTCTGGTCCCCGCACCGTCCCGCGCCGATCGGCGCGGGACGGTGCGGGGACCAGAAGCGCGCCAAGCTCGAGACCCCCGCCCCTGTGCGCCGCGAGCTC
>JAICLN010000250.1 GCA_025925615.1 Actinomycetospora sp.
CGTACCCGTCGCGACGGTCGTGCAGCTCTCGCGAGAGCGCCGTCAGCTCCGCGAGCCACGCCGGCCGCTCCTCCGCCGGGACGTGCAGCCGCTCGCCGCCGGGCCGCCCACCGCGCGTGAACGGGTAGAGCACCGGGTGGGCGCGCCAGGCCAGCGGGGAGGACGGTGCGTCGGGATCGACCAGGTCGGCGGGGAAGAACACGGTCCACAGCCGCCGGTCCGGGTCCTCCGGCCCGACGCCCGGGGTGACGACGGCGCCCGGCGCGATGACGACGACGTCGCCGGCGGCCACCGCCCACGTCCGGTCGTCGACGCGCAGTTCGCCCTCGCCGTGTTCGACGTAGGCCAGGACGAGGAAGTCGTGGACGTGCGCCCCGAGGGCCGCGCCGCCCGCCACCGGACCCGGCCCCGAGCGGCGGTGCACGGTCACGGACGGGACGCCGGGGGTCCGCGGGTAGCCCAGCACCGGGACAGCGTCGTGATCGGAGGAAAGTCCTGTCGCCACCGTGTTCCGTTCCTAGCCCGCTGGTCGCCGTGCCTGGAGGCTAGCCCCGGGGACGGAGAACCGTCCCATCGATCGCTGAGGAGCAGAGGATGTCCGAACCCACGACGCCCGGCCACGGCTCGCCGCCGGACCGGCCCTTCCTGCCTGCGATGGGGGAGAAGGGGCCCCTGCCGGTCTACGACCTGATGACGCGGTTGCTCGGGGCGCGCACGGCCCACAAGCGCCTGGTCGCCGCCGCCGACCTCGCCCCCGGGCAGACCGTCCTCGAGGTCGGGTGCGGCACCGGGAACCTGCTCGTGGTGGCGGCCGGGGCGCAGCCGGCGGCCACGATCATCGGGCTCGACCCGGACGCGGCCGCCCTCGAGCGGGCCCGGGCGAAGGCGCGACGACGGGGCCCGGGGTTCCGCGTGGAGCAGGGCTTCGCCGACGAACTCCCGCACGCCGACGGCAGCGTCGACCGGGTGCTCTCGGCCTTCATGTTCCACCACCTGCCCCCGGACGCGAAGACGGCGATGCTGCGGGAGGTCCGGCGGGTCCTCGTCCCCGGTGGTCAGCTCCTCCTCCTCGACTTCGAGGGCCTGCCGCGCCCGGCCCGCGTCGTCGCCCCGCTCCTGCGCCTGGCGGGCCGCCACCGGGCCCACGGGCACGGCGACGCGCACGGGCACGGCGACGCGCACGGGCACGGGGAGGGCCACGGGCACGGCGGCGGGCACGGCGGTGACGCGCTCGAGCTCTCGGTGAACGACCCGGCGATGGTCCGGGAACTGCTCGGCGAGGCCGGGTTCACCGGGATCGCCGAGGTCGGCGCCGCCAACAGCCCCTTCGGCCGATGGATCACCCACCGGGCCGTGCGTGACTGAGTCAGAAGCGGTCGGAGGTGGGGAGCACCGGGTAGACCCTCACCTCGGGCGGCTCGGTCACCCCGGCCTTCGTCATGATCTCCCGGATGTCCTGCTGGCCGCCGAAGAACCGCTCGAACGACTCGACGTCGGGCCACTCGTCGACCGCCACGGCACTGCCGTCCGGGTCCCGGACGAACTGGTGGCGGAGGGCGCCGTGACGTCGCCCGTCCTCGCTGATGGCGTTCATCGTGGCGGCGTTCTCGAGGACCACCTTCTGCAAGGTCTCCGCATCGACCGCGAACGTGATGGTGATCAATACGCTCATCGGGGCCGCCATCACGACCGGGCGTAGGTCTCTGCGGTCTTGGACTCGAACTCGAGCCCGACGACCGGCTCGTCCCCGACGACCCAGGCATCGTGTCCGGGCGCGAGACGGTAGGCGTCGCCGGCCGCCAGGTCGGCCTCGCTCCCGTCGTCGGAGACGACGTGCAGCCGCCCCGCGACGAGATAGCCGAGGTGAGCGGCTTCGCAGCTGGTGGTCCCCGCGACGGGTCGGATGCACTCGGACCAGCGCCAGCCCGGCTGGAGCGTCAGCCGAGCGATGGTGGCGTCGCCCAGGGCCACCGCTTCGAGCAGCGTCCGCTGGGGCGTCCTGGTCTCGTCCGGTGCGTCCATGTGCCGGACGTTGATGGTGGTCATGGTCTCCTCCGATCAGCTCATCTGCGCGCGGACGACGTCGAGGTTCCGGAAGGTGACCTCGCCGTCGACCATCGCGCTCATCCGCTCGGCGATCGTCGCCGTCGCGGGGTGCTTCGAGTTGGTCATCGCGTCCTCGTAGCTGGGGAACTCGACGACCTCGACGCAGGTGCCGGGCCGGTCGCGGTCGGTCCCGAGCACGAACCAGCGCGCGGTGCGCTCGGCCCCGATCTCGCGCAGCCACTCCTCGACGGCCGCGTCGAACTCGTCGAGCCGGTCGGTGCGGAACTCCAGGACCTGCAGGAACGCCCCGGGCGCGGTGTCGTACGGCGCGTCCCGCAGACCGCCGTGGATGAGGTCGCGCAGCTCCGCACCGTCGGTGTGGCCGTGCACGGCGACGGCGTGCCGGGCCGCCGCGTCCACCACCTCGTCCGCCTCGCCCGTGAGGGTCAGCGTGCAGCCGCTCTCGCTGGGCATCTCCCGACAGTCGACGATCTTGCGGGTCATGACGAGCTACCTCTCGCAGTGGTGTGGATCACACTAGCGTAGCAACCGTTCGGCTGCCGAGTCATCAGGTAACCTTGTGAGCATGGGTGAGCACCCGGAGTTCACGCGGGCGGTCCGGGACCTGGTGCTGGCGGGGGAGCGTTTCCGCGCCCGCGCCGGCCGTCGGCGTGGGCTCGGTCCCACCTCGGTGACGGTCATGACGACGCTGCTCCTCGACGGCGCGCGGGGTCCCTCGGAGCTGGCGGCTCTGCTCGACATCACGACCGCCTCGGTCACCGAGCTGATCGACCGGTTGCAGGTCGCCGGTCTCGTGGTGCGCCGTCCACACCCCCGGGACCGCCGCCGCCTCCTCGTCGAGCTCACCGAGCGCGGCGAGCAGGAGATCGAGGGGGTCTTCGAGACGTTCACCGCCCGGGTCGAGGCCTCGAGCGGCGCCCTGAGCGCGGACGAGCGCGCGGCCGTCCTCGGCTTCGTCGAGCGCGCCCGCCGGAGTCTGGAGGAGGACGTCGCGTCGTGACCTGATCGGGTCGGCGCGCAGTGGGCACCCAGCGCCCATGACGCCGAACAGCCCCGCCCGTACCGCCGCGCGTCCGGCCCACTGATCCGGTGCGGCTGGCGACCTTCAACCTCCTGCACGGCCGGTCCCCCGGCGACGGGGTCGTCGACACCGGGCGGCTGCGCGACGCGCTGAAGGCGTTGGACGCGGACGTGCTGGCGATGCAGGAGGTCGACCGCGGCCAGGACCGGTCCGGGCGGGTCGACCAGACGGCGCTCGCGGCGGACGCGCTCGGCGCCCTGCACGCCCGCTTCGCGCCCGCCCTGATCGGGACGCCGGGCCGGCACTGGCGGGCGGCCCGACCGGGCGACGACACGACCGATCCCGCCTACGGGGTCGGGCTCGTCAGCCGCCTCCCCGTGGCGCGGTGGCGGCGCATCGCCCTGGGTGCCTCACCCGCGGTGCTGCCTGCCCTCGTCGACGGCCGACGCCTCGCCGTGATCCGGGACGAGCCGCGGGTGGCCGTGGCCGCCGAGCTGGCGGCCCCGGCGCCGGTCGGCACGGTGGTGGCCGTGCACCTGTCGTTCGCGCCGGGCGTCAACGTCGTCCAGCTGCTGCGTCTCGCCCGCGCCCTGCGCGACGCGCCCCGTCCCGTCGTCCTGCTCGGCGACCTGAACCTCCCCGGCCCGGTCCCGCCTGCGGTGCTGTACGGCTGGCGGTCGCTGGTGCGCGCCATGACCTTCCCGACGACGGCGCCGAGCCTGCAGCTCGACCACGTCCTCGCCCGCGACGACGCGGCCCGTCCGCTCCCCGCCGTCGAGCGGGCGCTGGCCGTGCCCGCGGACGTGTCGGACCACCGGGCCCTCGTCGTCGACCTCGGGGCCTGAGCGGCTCAGGCGCGCAGGTCCTGCTGCCAGCGTTCCTCGACGCGGCCGAGCTTCCACACCGCGAGGGCGGCGACCCAGGCGACGACGAAGAGCCCGACGACGACGAACCCGACGTTGCCGAGGTCGAGACCGGCGATCCAGGAGAGCGGGCCGCTCGTGATGTCGAGCTGGTCGGCCAGGATCGACACCAGCTCGATGACGCCGATGACGAGCGCGACGATGACGGACAGCGCCGTGATCGTGATGTTGTAGAAGACCTTCCGCACCGGGCGCATGAAGGCCCAGCCGTACGCGACGCACATGAACGCACCGTCGAGGGCGTCGAACAGGCTCATCCCGGCGGCGAAGAGGATCGGCAGCAGGAGGAGCGCCCCCCACGGCAGTGTCGCGGCCGCGACGCCACCGGCCAGGACGAGCAGCGAGATCTCGCTGGCGGTGTCGAAGCCGAGGCCGAACAGCATCCCGGTCGGGTACATGTGCGCCGGCTTGCGGACGGCCTTGGTGACGCGCCCGAGGATGCGGTTCATGAAGCCGCGCTCGTCGAGGTGGCGCTCGAGCTCGGCCTCGTCGTAGTCGCCGTGGCGCATCCGGCGGAAGATCCGTACGATCCCCACCAGCACGACCAGGTTGATCACTCCGATGAGGATCAGGAAGAGCCCGCTGACGGCGGTGCCGACGAGGCCGCCGATGACCTTGAGCGGCGAGTCGTCGTCGCCGATCTCGGTCGTGACGGCCCGGACGCCGAGCCCGAGGAGCAGGACGAGCACGAACACGATCGTCGAGTGCCCCAGCGAGAACCAGAACCCCACCGACAGGGGCCGTGGCCGGCTGCCCTCCGACCCGTCCTCGCCCGCCGCCGCGTCCCCGGCCCGGTCCGCGAGCAGCTTCCGCGTGGTGTTGTCGATCGCCGCGATGTGGTCCGCGTCGAACGCGTGCCGCATCCCGAGCAGGTATGCGGTCAGACCGAGACCGAGGCCGAAGACCCCGACGCCGCCCAGCTGGTAGTGGGCCGGCGCGATGAAGAACGCGAGCGTGCCCCAGCCGAGGACGTGCAGCAGCAGGACGAAGCCGATCATCCCGACCACGGAGCGCTTCTCCGGGCGGTTTAGGGCGAAGCGGCGCGTGGTGGCTGGCGCGGTCACGGTCACGGCGGAGAACGTTCCCTCGAACGGGTCGCTGATGCAAGGCTTGTGCAGTTGAGCTGTCCATGCAGTCGGGTCCGAATGGTGGAAGGTCGAGGATCCGGACCTGGACCAGGGCGTGTGAAGAATTGCTCCGTTCGTCCACTTCCCTTGTTCGAACACCTGTTCGATACTGGGTGGGTGGCCGCACCCGTCGAACCCCCACCCTCCCAGGGTGACGACTGGATCTGGTGCGACGCCGATGTGCTGGACTCGATCGCCGACCACCTGCCCGACGAGCTGCCTGACTGGCTGCTCGACGACCTCTACGACGACCCGTACGACGACCCGGACGCCCCGCCCCTCGAAGCCTCGGGCGTGCCGGGTGTCGATGCCCCGGGCGAGCCGAGCTGGGCGGTGCCCGGAGTCGAGACCGAGAACCGCGCGGACAACGGCGACGGCGACGGGGACGACGGCGAGGGTGGGTTGTCGGTGGGGTCGGTGGTGGTGCTGGCCGAGCTCGCGGCCGCCTGGCAGGCCCAGCGGCTGGCCCAGGCCCGCTGTTACCGCGCCCTGACCGCGCTGCAGGCCAGCGACGCCCTCGGCGAGTCCGGCTACCGCTACACCAGCCGGCTGCTCGCCGAGCACGTCCGGGTCGACACCGCCGAAGCCAACCGGCTCGCCGGGCACGCCCGCGCCCTGGCCACCTCGGTCTCCCCGACCGGGGCGGTGATCCCCGCCGAGCTGCCCGCGACCGCGGGCCTGGTCACCGACGGCATCATCGGGTCCGGGCACGTCGAGGTCATCCGCCGCACCCTGCGCCGGCTGCAGCGGGTGACCCCGCCGATCGACACCGACACCCTGGCCACCACCGAGACCGAACTGGCCGGCCTGGCGGCCACGCTGACCCCGGCGGCGTTGACCGAGGCGGTGGTCGCGATCGTGGCGTTGCTCGACCCCGACGGCACCGCCCCCGACGACCAGCCACCCCCGGAGAACGAGCTGCACTACCTGCGCCGCCGCGACGGGTCGCTGACCGGGAAGTTCACCTACCGCGACCCCGCCGCCGCGGAAACCCTGCACACCGCCCTCGGTGCCGCCACCCCACCGGCGGATGTCCCCGAACCCGCCCCCGCCGACGGCCGCGGGCCCCGCGGCGAGCCCGCCGGCACCCACGCCGACCGCACCCTGCCCGAACGCCGCGCCCACGCCCTGCTCGACCTCGCCGCCGAAGCCCTCGCCCGCGGCCTCAACATCCCCGACAGCGGTGAGATCTCGCCCGAGGACACCTCACCCTGCGACCTGTTCGCCGAAGACGACGACGCCGTTGACCCCGCAGACACCGACCCCGCAGACACCGACCCCGCAGACACCGACCCCGCAGAC